>CAMCFM010000018.1 GCA_945874095.1 Candidatus Kuenenia stuttgartensis | reverse complement strand
CAACGAAAAGGCGACCTCTGAAGCGATTGTCGATGGCTGGTATATCACAGGTGATATTGGTCGGATCGACGAAGATGGGTTCATTTTCATCACTGACCGGTTGGCCAGATTCGCTAAAATTGGTGGCGAAATGGTGCCTATGAAGGGCGTGGAAGACGCTATCAGATCGATCTGCGAACTCCCGCCCAACAGCGTGGCCGTGGTCAAATTGCCTGATAAAACGCGTGGTGAACGTGTGGTGGTCGTGCATGTGCCGATCCCGATGTCGCCCAGAGAAGTGGTGGACAAGCTCAATCAGTCGTCGATGCCAAAACTTTGGATCCCTGACAGCCGGAGCTTTATCGAAGTTGAAACCATCCCGATTCTGGGCAGTGGCAAGACCGACTACAAGGGAATTGAGCTGATCGCGGAATCGGCAGCGGTCTAAGCTCCTTTGAATAAAGCAAGATCGATAAAAAAGCAGCCTTGTGATGACCATTTACCGGTCGTCACAAGGCTCTTTGATTTTATGTAAACTGTGCTGGTGTATCAGTCGGCAATCGCCAGGTCGACCCAGCGGCGCTGGTCGAAGCTTTGAATTGTGGCATCGGCCACCATCTGCGCTCTCCAGCCTTCCAGATAGCTTGGAATGGCTTGACGGCCTTCGACGATGGCGCTCACAAATTCGAAAACGAGGTCGTATCGGAAAACAGTTGATGGGAGGCCAGCGTGAATGTCGCGAGGGCTGCCGGCTGGCTTCATGAATTCGGCGGGTACGGAAACCGGCTGAAGGTCGTGCTTGTGGCTGCCCAGGAGGATATGGTTCGGGTCGTGCATGCGATAAACAGCCGATCCTTCGGAGCCATTGACTTCCGCCCATTCGTGGTGGGTGCCGTCCTTGTAGTGACCCTTGGCTAGAACTGTGCCTTCCCAAACACCTGTACAGCCGCTCTCAAACTGACCGATCAGGGCCGACCAGTCGTCGATGTTCGAGGGTGGGCAAGTGCCTCCATCGGGCGTGGACGTTCGCTCGGCGAATGTGGCGAGTGCGCCTGAGATGCTTTTGATTGGGCCGAGCAGATCCATGGCGAAGTCGATGCGGTGGATGGTCATGTCGAACAGGTCGCCGGCACCGGCTTTGTCCTTATACTGACGCCATCCCCAACTGGTTTCTGGAAGGTCGAGAAATCGCTGGGAGCGGAAGTGGCGAGGCGTGCCCAAAGCTCCGCTTTTGACCAGATGACGCATGTAACGCATGGAAGGTGCAAAGCGATATGTAAATGCTGTCATGTGAACAACATCCGCCGCCCTGGCGGTTTCATACATGTCGCGCACTTCGCCAGCGTTCAGGGCGAGCGGCTTTTCGCACATCACGTGCTTGCCGGCACGCGCTGCGGCGTTTGAAATTTCCTGGTGCGTGAAGTTCGGCGTGGCGATCACGACGGCGTCGATGTTCGGGTCTTCGACGATGGTTTTGTAGTCCGTCGTGGTTTTGGCGATGCCCCATTGGGCGGCTCGTTGGGCAAGGAGTTCGGCGTTGGGGTCGCAAATGGCGGCAATTTCGGCGCGAGGGTCGAGTTTCAGGCCTGGCACGTGGTGAAAATCGCTGACCTGACCGGCTCCGATAATGGCGACACGAACTGGGCCTTGTTTGGCTTGAGGCATGATTTTGAATGATCCTGGCTGGGTCGGGAGGAAAACGGATGGAATGTTAAAAATTTACCAGAAACCGAACCAATTGTCCCGATCAATTCTAAGCCATTGAAGCAGTCAGGGAGACCTGAACCCGTTTTCACTCCACGGAGTACTCAAACGGTGGATGCGTATCAGCGTATCGTGGCCGCCCAAATTTCAACGAGATAAACCATAGACAGACCCCAAAGGTGAAGACACCGATGCTGATGATCTGCGAGATGGTCATTCCATAAATCTGTGCAGATTCATCATTTCGGAGCTGTTCGACCATGAATCGGGTGATCGCGTAAAGCATGAAATAAAGTGCCATGGCGTGACCATCAGCCTTGCGATGCGGCCAGAATGCCAGAACCACACACATCAGAACCAATCCGTCGATGGTCGAATAAAGCTGGGTGGGGTGCAGGGGCAGGGAATGGGTCGCTGTGGGCGGGATAAGTCCTTTGGCCACTTGATCTTTGAACGGTGCGGAGACGTTCGGGAAGCTCACGCCCCAGGGCAGGTCGCAGCGGTCTCCATAACAGCAGCCGTTGAGAAAGCAGCCAAATCGACCAATGGCCAGTCCAATACAGAGAGCGGGCGCAATGGCATCCGCCATGGGTAGAAACGGGAACCGCTTGACATACCAGAAAAGCAGAAGGGCCAGCGTTCCTCCAATCAGACTGCCGTAGAAAACGATCCCGCCTTGCCATATCTTGAAGATATCAAGGAAGTTATCGAATCTGTCGCGGTATTGGATCACAAAGAAGGCCCGGGCACCGACCAGCCCGCCGATAAACAGCCAGGTGGAGAGGTCGAAGGCGAACTGAGGGTTCAAGTGACCTTTGCGAGCCCTCCATGCCGTCATGTTGATGCTGGCGATGTAGGCAAAGAATAGCATCAGTCCGTAGCCGAAGATTTTGAATCCACCGGGCAGTTCAAAGAGGATCGGCTGCATGGTTGATCTCAGCTTTTTTTGGGGTTAAGGACGTGGCTTGATTTGTGATGTGTGGGAGTCCGCAGCCGATGTGACTGGCCCCACTGGCGGATAATCAGGCATTTCGACAATCTCGTTGGAGCGGTCCAGAATGGCCACGCGGGGCCTGTGCTCAGGCACTTCGCTCGGATCCAGCAGGGCGAAGGCCATGATGATGATCCGGTCGCCCGTAGTACCCAGTCGGGCCATGGCTCCGTTCAGCTCTACAGCTCTTTGTCCGCGCTGGCCGGGTATGACGTAAGTCTCCCCTCGAAGTCCAGTTGCGAGATTACTCACGAGAATGGCTTCGTAGGGCAGAAGGCCGACGGCCTCCATCAATTCCGGGTCGAGCGTAAGGCTCCCATGGTACGTCAGATGGCCTGCGGTGACGGTCGCCTGGTGCAGTTTCGACTTCAAAATCTTCAGAGTCATGTGCGGGCAGCTCTTCCTCAGGCTCTGATTTCAGTTCTCCCTGAAATCGGCGGCAGCATCAGGTTGTCGATCAATCGCGTGGTGCCGACTCGGGCAGCAATCAAGGCCACGGCTGATTCCGGAATGTGGGTCTCCACCACTTCCAGCTCTCTTAGATTATCGGCATTCACGATGCGGGCATAGTCCAATTGAACGCCGGAGTCGCTATCAAGCACGTCCATCATACACTTTTCAAGCGGTTTAACCCGTCTTTCTCCAGCCGCCAAAGCATTTTCTAAAGCCTTCAAAGAACGACTCAAACCAAGGGCTGATGCTCGCTCATCGGCTGACAGGTACCGGTTCCGGCTGCTCATAGCCAGTCCGTCAGACTCTCGAACAGTGTCCACCCGCCGCAGATTCACGCCCAGATTTAAATCTTCCGTCATGCGTTTGATGACAAGCCATTGCTGATAATCTTTACGTCCGAAATAGGAAAAATCAGGCTGAACGATGCCGAACAGTTTTGTGACCACGGTGGCCACACCCACAAAATGGCCGGGGCGGCTGGCACCTTCGAACAGAGTCGTCAGAGTTGGAACTTCAACGGCTGTAAAGTCTTCACGACCATGGGGGTACATGATCTCATCGGAGGGGAAGAAGATCGCCTTTACACCCACAGACCGGCACAGTTCGAGGTCGCTTTCAAAGGTTCTCGGATATTTCCCCAGATCTTCCTTAGGCCCAAACTGAGTCGGATTGACATAAATCGAGACAGCCACAGCTCCACACTCGCGGGCCGCCACACGCATCAGTTCCGCATGGCCTTCGTGAAGTGCCCCCATGGTTGGAACAAATCCGAGCGTGCCTGAACGGCGCATTTCGCGAGACCAGTTTCGTGTATCGGCGATCGAACGGAGGACAATCGGGCTATCAGTCATGATGGGGCGGGCTCTGAGAGAGAAAATACTTTGATAGTAGAAGGTTTGGTGACTACCAGCAGTCGTTCGGGATCGCAGATCTGGTCAATAGAAATCGTTTTTTTGATTTTGTTCTTCGAGCTGTATCCCTGCGTTTATGAGTCGACCAAACGGCTCAGGGCCAGTTCGTGTTGACACAAGTTGCACGCCCAGAGGCATTTCTGTGTCGGAAAGTGTGACTGGAACGGTCAGGCTGGGTACGCCCAGAAGGGTCCAGGGTGAGTTAAATACTGGGTCGCCGGTGGTTTCAAGACCTGGGGCCTCGCCCAATGCGGCTGGAGTCAAAACGGCGTCGTATTGGCCAAAAATGCGGGTAAATTCAGCCAGTTTTACGCCTCTTTGAAGTTGGGCATCATGATAGTCTGATTCAGAAATCTCCCGGCCTGTTTCCACCCAGCCCCGAATTTTCGGGGAATAATCGTCTGGATACTCTGCAAAAAGAGTCTCATGCGTGATAAAGCACTCGGCCATCATGATGGTTCGATGGATCCTCCAGAGGTCGTCGTCAAAAAACGTGGCGTTCTCGTCAAATTCCACCACGCAACCAGCCATCTGGAGTCGATCCACAGCCAGGTCCATCGCGTTTTGCATCTCCTGACTGGCCAACGATTGGAACCGTCCGCCCAGCCTCAAGATTCTTAAAGGCCGGTCAGGGTCGTGATTCAAGCCTTTCTGGAAGAGCTCGCGATATGCAGGCGAGTCAAAAATGCCGGGCAGTGTAGCGAGTACGAGCTCCAGATCTTTCACATTACAAGTAATAGGGCCAAGAGTGTCCAGACTCGGAGAGCAGGGCACCACTCCATCGGTAGGCCATTCGCTGTAAGTCAGCTTCAGGCCAACCACTCCACAGAAACTGGCTGGCCGATTGATCGATCCACCGGTCTGCGAACCCAAGGCCAGAGGAACCATCCCACTGGCCACCGAGGCGCACGATCCGCTGGAAGATCCACCTGGCGTGCTTTCAACATCCCACGGATTCAGAGTCGGTGGAGGATCAATCGAGGCGAACTGGGTGGTTACGGTTTTACCCAGTGGGATCAGACCCGCTTGCCGCATTTTCGCCACAATCCAGGCATCGGTTGTAGCGATTTTATCACTCCAGGGCTTAAACCCAGCCACGGTGGGCCAGCCGGCCACGTCGATGATATCCTTTACGCCTACAGGGATTCCGTCGAGACGGCTTAAGGGGCGATTCTCAGAGCGTCGGGCGTCTGATTCCCTGGCCCTGGTCACGGCCCCATCACGATCGATCATCACCCAGGCGTGTAATTCCGGGTCAGATATGTCAATCCAGCTCAGGCAACTCTCGATCAATTCAAGAGATGTGAGACGGCCTGACTCAATCGAGTCCACAAGCTCTGTGAGAGTCAGCGACATCGGCCCAAAGGGTGGTTTCAAAAGCGGCTCTCCGGATCTTTTCCAGAACGAAGTCAGATCAGCTCTTCTTCATCAGGGTTGGGCACGGCCACGGCATCGGCTTCAGGCAGGGTAAACCCTGATTCAATAAGGCTTTGGCGAACGGCTTTGAGCATTCTGTCGAGTGCAAATGGCTTGCGCAGATACTCTTTCACGCCAAGCATTTCGGCATATGCGCGGTGACGGCTGCCTTCGTTGCCAGTCATCATGATGGTCGGAATGATGCCTTCAGGCCTCGTTCGAAGCTTCTCCAGAACCATGAATCCGCTCTTTTTCGGCATCATCATGTCGAGGATCATCAGGTCGGGCGGGTTCGCTTCCGCTTCTGCAAGGCCGGCGGAACCGTCGCGAGCGGACTTAACGGAATAGCCACGCGACTCCAGAATCGCCTTGAGCGATTCTACGATCTCTGCATCGTCGTCCACGATCAAGATTTTTGGGACTTCAGACATGATTCAAACGCTCTCCTGGTCGGGGCAAGATTCTGCATTCTCAGCGCATTCCATCGTGTGTTGAATAAAGCCTACGTCATGGACGATGTCGAATCAAGGCGACACCTTGTTCAGGTTCGCTTGACAGTTTTGCTGTTTTGCTTGGATAATAGTATGTATTCAGGGTTTGAAGCCGCTTGGGTGCAAGTGGTTTCAATCTAGAGATAAATCCCGGTCCGCCCAAGTGGTCGTCGCGACGATGTCGATTGTTTCATCGGTTCGCCTAAAGGAAGTTGAAAAAGTGATGCCGAGTACGGCCAAGTCCGCTTTGGAGTCGATTCTCGACCAACGTATTCTGATCCTCGACGGTGCCATGGGCACCATGCTCCAGACCTATGGGCTGACGGATCAAGACTTCCACGGCACTCGATTCGCCAGCCACCCGGTTCCGCTCAAAGGTTTCAATGACCTTCTGGCCATCACCCGCCCGGATATTATCGAAGAAGTTCATAGAGCCTATCTTGCGGCTGGTGCAGACATTATCGAAACCAATACCTTCAATGCCACCCAGATCGGCATGGCCGACTATGGCATGGAGCATCTGGTCAAAGAGCTGAATCAGGCCGCTGTCGCCGTAGCCCGCCGCGCTGCCGATGCCTATACAGCCATGAATCCAGACAAGCCACGTTATGTTGCCGGCTCGATCGGACCGACCACCAAAACGGCTTCGATCTCGCCCAACGTTTCCGACCCTGCCTATCGTGCCGTCACGTTCGACGAACTGGTCGAAGTCTACGGCGAACAGATTCAGGTTCTTGTTGAATCAGGCGTCGATATCCTCTTTCCTGAGACCACGTTCGACACTTTGAACCTGAAGGCGTGTCTGTTCGCCATCAGTCGATATTTTGACGAGTCAGGCCGCACCGTGCCGGTCATGATCTCTGTCACGATTACCGACAAATCGGGCCGGACCCTTTCAGGACAGACGGCTGAAGCTTTTTGGGAGTCGATCCGCCACTTCCCCATGCTCTCTGTCGGAATCAACTGCGCCCTTGGTGCAGACGACATGCGGCCATACCTGGAATCGCTTGCCAAAATTGCCACCTGCCGGATCAGCACGCACCCGAACGCTGGTCTCCCAGACGGTTTCGGTAGCTTCGACGACCCACCGGAACACATGGCTGAAGTGATCGGCGAATTCGCTCGCAATGGCTGGCTCAATATCGTCGGTGGCTGCTGCGGCACAAACCCGGATTATATCCGCCAGATTGCCGCCGCCGTAGAAGGCGTCGCCCCTCGGCCCATGCCGACCTGGGAACCTTTGGCCGCCTATTCAGGGCTTGAGCCGATCGCGTTTCAAGAGGGCATCACCTTCCTCAATATCGGTGAACGGACCAACATCACAGGCTCCCGCAAATTTGCCCGCCTGATCCGCGATGGAAATTTTGACGAAGCCCTCTCCATCGCCCGCGATCAGGTGGACGGCGGAGCAAACGTGATCGATGTCAACATGGATGAAGGCATGATCGACGGCGAAGCCGCCATGACCCGCTTCCTGAACCTGATCGCCGCCGAGCCCGACATTTCCCGCGTCCCGGTCATGATCGACAGCTCCAAATTCTCGGTCATCGAAGCCGGCCTGAAGTGCGTTCAGGGTCGTTCGATCGTCAATTCCATCAGCCTCAAGGAAGGTGAAGAACTTTTCCTGAAGCAGGCCCGACTTGTCAAGCGTTATGGGGCGGCTGCCGTAATCATGGCCTTCGACGAAGAGGGCCAGGCGACGGATGCGGATCGCAAAGTGGCTATCTGCAAGCGTGCCTACAACCTGCTGATCGAAAAGGCCGGTTTTCATCCGACCGACATCATCTTTGACTCCAACATTCTGACCGTTGGCACTGGCATTGAAGAGCATAATCGCTATGCCATCGAATTCTTCGAGGCCGTCAAACGCCTGAAAGTCGAGTGCCCGGGAGCCAGAACCTCAGGCGGGGTCTCGAATGTGTCGTTCTCGTTCCGTGGCAACGACACCGTCCGCGAAGCCATGAATTCGGCGTTCCTCTACCACGCCATTCAGGCCGGTCTGGACATGGCCATCATCAACCCTTCCCAGTTGATGGTTTATCAGGATATCCCTGCCGATCTTCTGGAAAAGGTTGAAGACGTCCTCCTCGACCGTCGCCCGGATGCCTCGGACCGCCTGATCGAATTCGCTGACCAGTTCAAAGGTGCTGACCGCAAGGAAAAGGTCCGCGACGAAGCCTGGCGCGACGGCGTGCTGGAAGACCGTCTGGCACATGCTGTTATCCACGGTCTGGGCGATTATCTCGACGTCGACCTGGACGAGGCCATGACCAAGTACATGCCGACCCTGTCGATCATCGAAGGTCCTTTGATGGACGCCATGAATATCGTCGGCGACCGCTTTGGGGCCGGCCAGATGTTCCTGCCGCAAGTGGTTAAGTCGGCCCGTGTTATGAAGAAAGCCGTGGCTCACCTGATGCCGAAAATGGAGGCCGAGAAAGCCTCTGGCGGGACCGAACACACGGCCCGTGGCAAGATTTTGATGGCCACCGTCAAGGGCGATGTACACGATATCGGCAAGAACATCGTGGGTGTGGTTCTGGGCTGTAATGACTATGACATCATCGACATCGGCGTGATGTGCCATTGCGATAAGATTCTGAAAGCCGCCAAAGAGCATCAGGTGGACATGATCGGCCTCTCGGGCCTGATCACTCCAAGCCTTGAAGAGATGACCCATGTGGCCTCGGAAATGCAGAGGCAAGGCTTTACGATCCCTCTGCTGATCGGCGGGGCTACGACCAGCCCACGCCACACGGCCGTGAAGATTTCGCCTTCCTACAGCGGCCCTGTGGTGCATGTGAAAGATGCGTCGAAGTGCGTCGGAGTGGTCGATCAGCTGATTCGCGACGACACCCGCCCGGCGTTTCTCGACAAACTCAGCAAGTCTCAGGAAGACGAACGCATCGGTTTCGCCCGCAAACGGGCACGGAATCTGGTCACGTTTGAACAGGCCAAAGCGGGGCGATTCCCAATCGACTGGTCAGCCTATACCCCTCCCAAGCCAGCCTTTACGGGCGTGAAGGTGATTGAAGACCTGCCGCTCTCGAAACTCGTCGAGTTCATCGACTGGTCTCCGTTCTTTCAGGCCTGGGAATTCAAGGGCAAGTTCCCGTCCATCCTGAACAATCCCCACTCAGGGGCTGAGGCAACCAAGCTCTACAACGATGCCCTGAAGATGCTCGACAAGATCATTTCCGATCGGTCGATCATAGCCAGTGGTGTTTACGGATTCCTGCCGGCACATGCTGAAGGCGAAGATATTGTCTGCTTTACGGACGAATCGAAGTCAACCGAGGCTTATCGGTTCCCGATGCTTCGCCAGCAGTGGGAACGCGTGGGCCAGAAGCAATATCTGAGCCTATCCGATTTCGTCGCACCGGCGGAATCTGGCAAACTCGATTATCTCGGTGGTTTTGCCGTGACGGCTGGAATCGGAGCTGATGAACTTGCAAACGCTCTCGAAAAAGCCGATCACGACACCTACAACGGGATTCTGGTCAAAGCTCTGGCCGACAGATTTGCCGAAGCCTTTGCCGAGTACCTCCACAAACAGGCCCGTAACGACTGGGGTTTTGGGCTAACGGAATCGCTCTCGAACCCGGACCTGATCGACGAAAAATACCGAGGCATCAGGCCAGCTCCCGGCTATCCTGCCTGCCCCGACCACATCCCCAAGCAAACGTTGTGGAACTGGCTCAAGCCAGAATCTGCGAGTGGAATCAGTCTGACAGAGTCGATGGCCATGTATCCAGCCGCATCGGTCAGTGGATGGTACTTCAGCCACCCTGACAGCCGATATTTCGCAGTGGACTGGCTCACAGACGATCAGGTCAGCGATTATGCCAAACGCAGTGGGATCAGCCAACGCGAAGCGGAACGCTGGCTCTCGCCAAATCTGGCTTACGACCCCAAGCCGCTCTGATCAGCCTGAAGAGCTGTCACAGACTGGGCTGAATCACGTAAATGTATGGTCTTGATACGGATATGATCACCGAAGCTAAAAGGGGATACGAAGTATGGATTATCGTGCGATAAGTTTGAGTCTGGTCACGTCCTTGACATGTGTCCTGGGGTTCGCTCAGGATGAGTCGAGTCCCCGTCCGCGCGTGCCCCGACCTTCTCTGGTCACGCAATTGCACCACTCGACGGAATACAAGACTCCATTTACACCTGATGCTCTGCACGATCACCCGGAATTCTTTCCGCCTGTGGAATCGAATCCAGAGTCCGCAAATTATCATTCTGGAGCGGCAAATTCAGTCGTTCGGCAACCGACGGTTCCCTATCGGACAGATAACAATTCGTTCGGGTTCCGTAATCCGGGTCACCTTGCCAAAGTGGCCGAGTTTTATGGGCCTGGAGAGAAGTTTGACTCCGCTCCACATGATCCGATCCATCCTGCCACATATAACGAACAAACCGCTGCGTTAAGCCGAAATGCACAGATTCAAGCCTATAACGCCGGTACGGCACGCTATAACGCTGTGATGCAGTCGATCTATGCCTATAGCCGTCCGATGGGTGGCTACGGCTTTGGCATGTTTTAAATTCGATAATAGAAACCGGGGCGACGATTCTCGCCCCGATTTTTTTTATTTAAATTAGATCGCCAAGGCCTGTTTCAGCGTGAATCGATCTTCGTATAACGCTTTGCCAATGATCGTGCCCCAAACGGGCATGGTCTTGAGCCTGATGAGGTCGTCCAGGCACGATACTCCGCCTGATGCCACCACGGGTAGCTTCACTTCACGAGCCAATCGCTCTGTCATGTGGAAGTTAGGGCCAATCAGCATCCCGTCCCTCGCAATGTCCGTGTAAACAATCCCTGCCAGTGGCAGATTCTCGTATTTTTTCGCCAGTTCCACGGCATCCACAGAGCTGACTTCAAGCCATCCGTCCGTCGCCACCCAGCCATCTTTGGCATCAAGGCCAAGTACCAGTTTGCCGGGGAACGCATGAGCCATCTCCGCAAACCACTCCGGCTCACGAACAGCTTTGGTACCCACGACAAGCCTTTGGACACCCAGATCCGTCCAGTGCTTAATCGTAGGCTCGTCCCGTACCCCTCCACCAAGCTGCACGGGCAGGCCGATTTGACTCAGAATTCGTTCGACAATCGGTGAATTTACCGATCGCCCGCCATCTTTGGCCCCATCCAGATCCACCAGGTGCAACCACTCAGCTCCATCGTCGGCCCACCTCTGAGCCATCACGGTCGGGTCCGCTGCATAAGTCTTTTGGCGGCCGAAGTCGCCTTGTTCAAGCCGAACACATTGTCCATCTTTCATGTCGATGGCAGGTAGAAGGATCATTTTTTTTCTCGATTCTCCAGAGTTTCATAGCAGACTATGAACAACTTATCCACTGGGAAAGACTGTTCATAGTCAAGCCTGATCAGGCTTCATATCAAGCAGATTATGGTTTATGACAGTCGCATAAAATTATCGTAGATTTTCAGGCCAACAGCCTGACTCTTTTCCGGGTGAAACTGACAGGCCCGCAAGTTTCCCCGACCAACGGCAGCCACAAAAGGGCTTCCATGATCGCTGGTGGCCAGCACATCGTGCGGATCAGCAGCCTGTGCGTGATAGCTGTGAACGAAATAAACGCATGGCGATTCGCCTATGCCTGCAAGCAGTGGATCAGGACGCTGAATGATGAGATGGTTCCAGCCCATATGCGGGATCTTCAGGCCCTCCTGAGGCTCAAACCGAACCACGTCGCCTTTTAGAAGCCCAAGGCCCGTGTGTTCGCCCTCTTCAAAGCTCTTTTCGAAAAGCAGTTGAAGCCCCAGGCAGACACCCAGGCAAGGCCGCCCGGATTTCACCATGTCGATGAAAGCCTCGGCCATCCCCGATTTTCGAAGCTCGGAGATGGCATCGCGAAACGCCCCCACTCCAGGCAAAATCACGTGGCTGTAATTTTTCAGATCCTCAGGATCCGAAACAATATCTGCCTCAGCTCCAACGGATTCGATAGCCTTTTGGACGCTCCGTAGATTGCCCATTGTATAGTCGATGATGCCGGCTCGATTGGTCATGTCAGATTAGCAGCGGTGTTTGTTGATTTTTTGATCTGGATCGTTTGGCGACCAGAATCACGGTGTTTTGAAATCACCAGCAGGTTCTGGAGTCATCTCTCTGTAATCACGGTACCCCAAACGTCTCCAGCCTGTCGAGACATCGTTCATGCTCACTTCCGGAACTTCCTCACCAGAGGCTGGCGGATCTTCCGGAAAACTTGGTGGCTGTAACGCCTTACGCTTGCTCTTTGCCTGACCACTCTCATTGGCTGGGAAATCCGGTTCCGAAGTCTCGGTCTCCGCAGGCTCTTCCGGATCAGCGTATTTAGAACGCCTTTGACCCTTGTTGGGCTGAACTTGTCCAAAAGTCGTCCGGTTTGACCGGCCTTGATCGGCACGGGCCACCATCCGCGGATTCTCTTCATCAAGCGGAAGATTTAAACCATTGCTCTTTAATAAATTGCGTGATTCGTCAAGCCTCGCAGCCAGAGTCCCGCTGTGCGACTCTTCGCGTTGCAGGTCGGCCACCAGCATCCTGTTTTGCTTCTCCAGTTTCGCCAGTTTCGCCTTCAGTGTTTCATTCTCGAACTGAACCTGGCTGTAACCGGCCTTCAGGGATCCATTTTGGGTGAGATGCGGTCGATATCCCTGACAACCCGAGGATAGAGCGGCTAGCCAAGTCGCCAAAACGGCAACCAGATAGCGGTATCTGCTCGGATTTAGGGTCGGTCGAAAAGTCATCATTCCCTGATTTTCAAAATGCACGTGATGGATTGGCCCGCATCGAAAGCTATCGGAATAATCGCGCCAGTCGCTTTAATCGGAATTTCCGGCATATTCGATTTTTTCTCGACGAGCCACAATCGAAGGCTCGCGCCGGTTCACGATATGAGGTGTGTTGCACTTGTATGCAGGTTCGGCTGGTGCCTGTTTCCATCGATTGTAAATCAGACGCATGCGACGGCGTGCAGCCAGAGCGGTTTGAATCAGAATCGTCCAGCCGGATCCAACCGCCATGCTTGCTAAAATCACAATCGAAAGAGGGCCGTTCCACGCTCCGATTCCGAACGGTAATTGGACCGTGACCTTCGATCGATTGGCGATGAGGAACCAGATAAGAACGCCCAAACCTCCGGCTCCAAATATGAGCCATGAGGCAAGCCTGGATCGGGTTCTTGAGAAATTCAGTGACCGACGAAAATCGCGCATCACGGCTCCTTCCGCGGCTTCGTTAATCAACCCAACGCTGCGATTTTTGTGAATCGCTAATCACGTCATCTCTTTAAATATCATGGAAATCGAGTCGAAGAGATCAATTGCCCAGTTTTTCCATATCCATGGCCACCCTAAAAGACAAAAAATCGCCGCCATGCTTAAATAGGGCCCAAACGGCATTTCATGATCCGCTTGCCTATTTCGCCCACCCGTCAATCGTCTCACAATCATCTGGCCCAACTTCCACAAAGCATGAGCCAGACCAAAAAACGGAGCGATAAAAAACGTCAGTATCGCCGCCTTCCAGCCCAGAAATGCTCCAATCACACCCATCAGGGTCGCATCTCCAAGCCCCATCGCCTCACGCCGGAACAAGATACGTCCTATGACCCTGAAAAATAGAATCAGCCCGAAACCGGCCAGAATTCCTGCCAGTCCAACCCATAATCCTGTCATGTGTGATGTGGACCTCATTGGGACTGATCGTGCATAAGGCATGATTGTGCCAAGACTTAACCCCATTAACATGCCTGGAACGGTTACGCTGTCCGTGATGATCATCCAGTCGTAGTCCATCATGGTGGCCACCACTAGAAATGAGACCAGCATGGTACCCATCAAAAGCCGTCCGCCGTAAATCCTATCTAAGGGAAAATACCAGCCCAGGTCTGCAGAGATCGCCAGGTGAACTCCTACAAACAGAAGTCCCATAACGACTTCCATCAGCACATATCGGGCTGCGATGTGAAGCCCGCAATTGCGGCACTCGGCCCTGAGCAGAAGCCAACCGAAAATCGGCAGATTATCGCGGCCTTTTAGAGCGGTCAGGCACTTTGGGCAGTGTGAGGCAGGCCAGATCACACTTTTGCCCCATGGGAGACGATAGACGCAGACGTTCGCAAAACTCCCCACCACCGCTCCAAGCCAGAACAGGCCGAGGCCAATCAGAACGTGGGTTGCAGTGGTGAAATTCGGTGTCATGCTGCTGCGATCTACGGAAAAGATGTCGATTCAGGAGTCCAGATGGGTCATTAAATGAGCGTACCATACGGTTTGACGAAGCAGATTGACAATCTCTCCCGCAACCTCGTCAGTAGAGTGGCTGTCGCTGTCGTTTTTCACCGTAAGGTCAGCACATGCAGAATAATAGGGTAACCGGTCGCTCACCATGACCCGGACTTCGTCAGCCAGATTCTGATCGGTCAGGGCAGGTCTCTGCTCGCCTGTAAAACTGTCTGCCAGGATCCGATCCAAAGCCGTTTTGGCAGAGACTTCAAGCCAGATCACAGGGCCTAACTGCTTTAAATATTTGCGATTATGTTCACGCATCACCATGCCCCCGCCAGTTGCGATCACGGTGGGCTGAGCCGTTCCTCGATGTGCTACAAGTTCTTTAAGGATCTGAGTTTCCATGTCACGGAAAACGGATTCGCCGTGGTCCGCAAAAATCTCTTTCACAGACTTTCCAGCCTTTTCCTGGATCGCGATATCCGTATCCAGATAATCCAGGCCAAGAATCTTTGCCAGGTTCTTGCCAACAGACGTTTTACCCGACCCCCGATAACCAACCAGTACAAGGTGCCGATGTTCGATTTTCGACATCTGATTCGCTGCCATCGCTCCACCCCCACAACTCTTTTTTTGAATTTTGCGATTCCGGGAAACGATTCAGGCCGGTTTCAGTGTCAACCTCAAAGCCTTCGCCATGGACTCCAAAGGTGGTTCCAAACCATCTGTGAACATCTGCGATTGAGCGCAAGCCTGACGAATAAACATGTCGATTCCTGACAATGTCACGGCACCTGCCAATCTTGCGTCAAGTAACAGTCTAGTCCATTCCGGAGTATAAATCGTATCAAAAACCACTTGATTTGCATGGATTGATGAAGAATCCAATGGGGAATCGTCAATCTTTGGAACCATTCCCACCGATGTCGCGTTCACGATGATCGCAGATTCGCCAGCCACCCGATTCCGGTCCGCCCAATCGGCCACTTCCGCTCCCACTTCGGTTGCTAGTTCCAAAGCTCTTTGGTGGGTTCGGTTTGTGATCACAACCTTGGCTCCAGCCTGATTCAGACCAAATGCCAAAGATCGAGCCACACCACCAGCGCCTATCAACAGAACCTGTTTTCCTGTAAGGGTTTGAGCACTACCACCACCACCGACCGCTTCGGAAAGGGAATCAAGGGCCGCCCCTAGATCCGTATTAAACCCCTCAAGTCCCCCATTCGGCCTGGCGATTACGGTGTTGCAACTTCCGGTCAGGCTTACAAGTGCATCCACTTGATCGAGCAGAGGAATGACCGCTTCCTTATGCGGAATGGTCACACTCAGGCCTGCAAACCCCCAGTCAGTCATGCGCCGAATGAATCCGTCCAGATCCGCCGGGGAAATTCTTAAGGGGACGTAAACCATGTCCAGTTGATGGTGCTGAAACGCCAGATTGTGAATGTGGGGGCTTTTGCTGTGGCTGACTGGGTCGCCGATAACGGCAAATAACTTTGTGGTGCCTGAAATTCGGTCGTATCCGTAAATCGTTTTCAGGTCAGCAAATGTGATCATTCCAGGAGCAGGAGAGGCCGAGGCATCGAAGGCTGCATAAGTCCAACTCTGGCCAAATCGGGCGTTGGCCACACGGGTGAACTGGCCCCAGTCGCCCATCGATAGGCCCATGGTGGGCGAAATGGAATGCGATCTGGCCACGGCGTCAAGCAGGCTCAAAGCATCGTTTAAAGAGTGTGACATAACGGCCATTTTGATCAAATCCGCATCGCCAGCCCTACAAGCGTCAGTGATTGCATCCAGATCAGCAGGGGTGGACAGCATGTCGTGAAAACTAATCACTCGCCTGCTGATGCCCGTTCTGGGCAACTCCTGGGCAATGTCCATTTCAATATCGATCCAGTCCGCTCCGTTACGGCAAGCCTCAACGATCAGGGACCTTCGCTCCTGCTCGCGACCTGACCAGCGTCCACCGTCGATTGTTCGACGAACTGTAACAAGTACCGGAGTTGGTTTATCCCTCAGAAGTAACGTCCAGTCCACGGGTTCTGCTAAATAATCAAGCCTGATTTCGACAAGCTTGGCACCCGCTTCAGCGGCACTTTCCCACGATCGTCTCAACTCGTTATTGGTTTCACGGGCAATCGTGACACAGATCATGGTAGGGCCATTTCATCAACTTAGATTTTGAATGTTTTTGTCAGATACGACCAAACTGCTTTTCGAGCTCAGTTTTTGTGAAGACCAGAGCCGAAGGGCGGCCGTGTGGGCAATGGTGCGAATGTGCGAACTCGGTTCCCTTCGCAAGAAGAGCTTCAATCTCTTCAGGCTGCAGTTTGTCGCCCGCTTTTACAGCGGCCTTGCATGCAATCGTTGCCAGAGTCAGATTCAGAAACGCTTCGGGATCAGGCTTAGCCTGGGCGTGCTGAAATCGATCGATCAGGATGCGCGTCAGTTCACCGGCTTTTAAGTGCTTGGCCATCAAGGGGACCGTTAAAATGGCCAACGTCGGAGCTCCGAAGTCTTGAACCTCAAGTCCAAGGCTCTCCAGAGTTTCCGCATGTTCCAGAGCCAGCGCATGTTCGGAGGGCTCGAGTTCGAGCATATCCGGAATCAGCAGCCTCTGCGTTTCCACGCCTCCCTGCTTGAGTTTAGCCCTCAATTCTTCATAAAGAATCCGTTCATGAAGCGCGTGCTGATCGACTAGCGAGACCCCATCTTCTGTTTCCACAACAAGATAGCTGTCGTGGATCTGAACTGCTTTGCGAAATTGCTTCACCGGTACCGGCACAGGAATCTCAGACGGTGACGATGCTTTTTCGGCATCTTGAACACCAGCGGATTCGTTGAGATTGAGGCCCTCTAGATCAGCCTGAAATGGTTCTGAGTTGGTGCCTGACATGCTCCATGAAGCGGGTGGACCAGAACTTGGAGCATTTAGAGGGGCAAAAGGGGAACCAGGCGGACCACTTCGGTATGGAGACGCCGATGGTGGGCGATAGGGTGGCAAAGTCGCCGCTGGTAAGTTTGGCCGAGGTCCAGATGGGCCACCTGATGGAGGATTACTGAACCACTCCGTCAACATTTGACGGCTGGGCGATGCTGTTGAAAGTGTGTAAGGCGCTGGATCCGAAGATGGTTTGGTTTGGCTGACGGGAAGATTCGTAGCGACCGGTGCAGGACTTTGAGTGACAGGAGATTCCTGTACTGCTCCGAGACCATGTGCAGAGAGCTTTTCATGAAGATCAGTGGCCAGAAACTTTTGCCGAATAGCGGAAAGAAGAAGTGCGTAAAGTTTTTGACTGTCTCGGAATCGGACTTCCACTTTGGCTGGGTGGACGTTCACATCGACATCTTCGGGAGGAATGTCGAACGATAAAAACGAGATTGGCTGTCGACCGACCATCAGAAGGCCCCTGTAGGCTTCTATCAAGGCATGGGAAAGTGTGCGATCTCGGACGTAACGTCCACCAACATAGAAGTTTTGGGATTTTGAAGAGCCGCGCGAATGGCTCGGCTGGGCAACATAGCCCCAGACGTGATATCCGTCGGCCTTGCAGTCGATCCAGACCAGATCGTCGATCAGTTCACGACCAAAAAAGATCCCGATTCGCTCTTTCAAACCCGCCTGGCCAGGGACATCGTAGACCAGTTTTCCGCCAGACCGGTAGGTCATGTGGATCCCGGGCTGGGCCAGTGCGACTCGTTGAAAGGCATCGGCCACGTGGCCTGCTTCTGTGGAATCGCTCTTGAGAAATCGGCGTCGAACAGGGGTATTAAAAAACAGATCACGCACTTCAAAAACGGTGCCGGGCGAGCCAGCGGCGGTTTTTATCTCGCCGAAGAGCCCGCCTTCGATTTCTACAGAGTTCGCGTTGTCAGCGTCCGCTTTGCGAGTGGTGCATTTGGTACGAGAGATTTCGGCGATTGCGGCCAATGCCTCGCCCCTGAAACCGAGCGTGGTGATATGCTCCAAATCCTCTGCAGTGGATAATTTACTTGTCGCATGTGCCTGAAAGGCGAGCATCAAATCTTCGGAATCCATGCCACATCCGTCGTCGGCCACACGGATCATATCCTTGCCACCACGTTCAACGGCAAGGTCGATGCGGGTCGCTCCGGAATCGACGGCGTTTTCCAGAAGCTCTTTGACAACGCTTGCAGGTCGCTCAACCACCTCGCCAGCAGCGATTTGGTTCACAACGGAAGCTGGCAATCTTTGGATCTTACCCATGATGATTCAGGGCCGGTGAGCCCACACTTTATTGGTTGTCAACGCCCTGTGAGTTGCTCTTAATCGCGATGCTCATTACGGCGCTGAATTTCTGGAATCAGCCCAAGTTGAATTCTTTGATTTTACGATAAAGTGTGCGTTCTCCGATACCCAGTGTCTTCGCCGCCTCTTCGCGATTCCCACCGCTGGCTCGCAGAGTCTCCGCAATAAAATGCCGCTCGATATCGAGCATAGACTTTCCAATCAGCCCATCTCTCGCAATGTCATCTGCCAGTGGACTTATGGAACCGGCCATTTCGTCCGGGAGATCGTCCACATCCAGCATACCGTCCGTGTCCACCACAACCATACTTTCAATGACGTTACGCAGTTCCCGCACATTACCAGGCCAAGGGAAATTGGTCAGCACACGTCGAACGGTCGGGGTGTAGCCGCGAATCGCTTTTTCATGACTTGTGGAAAATGTTTTTAAGAAATGATCGAC
>CAMCFM010000017.1 GCA_945874095.1 Candidatus Kuenenia stuttgartensis | reverse complement strand
CTGTCTTACCGCATCCCGATTCACCGATCAGGCAAACGGTTTCTCCCTGACGAATCTGAAATGAAAGGTCGCGCAGACCCATCTGGCCCTGAAACGACTTCGTCACATTCTCAAATTCAATTACGACCGGATTTTTGGCATACTTATACGGCTTGGGCTCGCTTGAAATTGGTTCGATCCTGCGAGGAGTTTCCATCACTTCAGAACGTTCTTGAACTTCAACCTTCACAGCAACATCCGCCAGCTCCAGTTTCGGTTCTGGTGATGCGATGGGTTCTAGAGGTTTCAACCGATCGCCTTTGATCAAAGTGTCTGACTCGCTGTGAATTTTAATTGCCTCAATCACCGAGTTCGTAGGAATGGGGAACTCGGAGGAATCTTCTTCGTCTCCATCAAAACTCGAAAAAGTCCAGGCAGGCGTATATTCCTCAGCGGGCGGATCGCATTGGAGCGGGTTGGGGTTGTCGTCGATGGTGCTGTGAGGATCGTCGACCAACTTCTTCTATATCCTTTTATCCCATGGGCTTAACCAATTTAGATCAAGCCTTCACTGACTTCCGGATAGAGGGCTCGATAGACGGAATTCCAGGCAGAACCGACGACAAGGTCGACTGCCAGAATGATCACGAACGAGAGAACAAACGACTCGGTGGCCGCTTGACCGACGCCTTGAGCACCCGCCTTGGAGTGGAATCCGCGATGACAGGCGATGATCCCGATGCTGTATCCAAAGAAAATGCTTTTGACGAGACCTGCGGCAAGGTCGGACATCTCCACAAATTTCTCTGTATAGTACCAGTAATAGTACGTATCAATCGCGAAAAGCTGGGTGGAGATCAGGTGGCCTCCAAAAATTCCGAGGCAGTCCGCGATCCCAGTCAGCAGGGGAATCAGCAGGACACATGTGACAAGCCTTGGCACAACAAGGACTTGAATCGGATTTGTCCCGAGCGCTGAAAGCGCGTCGATCTGTTCCGTGACCCGCATAGTGCCAAGTTCGGCGGCCATGGCCGACCCGATTCGACCTGCCAGCATTGTGGCGGCCAGAACAGGCCCAAGTTCTTTCACCAGAGTCACATTGATCACGGCCCCCATCCGCGATTCCAGCCCCATCTCGCGAAACGAGTGGTAGGACTGAACCGCCAGAACCATTCCAATGAAGAAGCCGGTCATGCCCACGACTGTTGTACTGGCGACCCCAATCGAATAAAACAGCGGCCTTAAATTTCGCCATCGTGGTGGGCGATACAGCAACCAGCGTATGGCAGAGAGGTTAAACAGACTCAGGCTGCCAATAAAACCGATCATTTTAGCCAATCCAGATGGCTCCCTGAACATTTTTTTTTCAATCAACGAGCCGGCGTTACGATCCGCCTGGGGAACGTTCTTCGAGGGAGTCTCGGATCTGGCTTGAATCTTTGGTTTTCGTGACATTTCGTCGAAGTCATGTTGTGTATCTATCGTGGTACAGATATACTATTGTTCTTAATCCCATCATTTAGACAAGACCAGTTTCCAGAAACAGACGGCTGAAAGGTCCGGAGATCACGATTATTGTACCCGCCTTTTCAGCCTGAATTTTTGTTCGAAGCTGAAAATTCAAAACGGCAATCCACACTTCGACGTTTTTTTTCGAATCACTGGTTGTAAAAACGAACGAAGCAAGCGACATTCATCTCATCTGGCGAATTGTCGGTTTTAGACCTTGTTCAAGTTTGGCCAACCGGATATTTTAAACTATCTCCAGAATAGCAATACAGGTTTCGTGTCAGATTCGCTTGAAAAGATACGGAAAATCATCATCAGCGCAACATCGAATCGCCCCAACATTCTGTCGTCCGTTTCGTTCCTTCTGACTTTGCTCGGACTGCTTGCGCTCGTCTATCTTTTTCGACCCATTTTAGTTCCCATGGCACTGGCTGCCCTTCTATCGTGCCTGCTCTTGCCATCCACCACATTTATCCGACGGACTCTCAGGGTTTCTCAATTCACGGCTGCGTTCGTTTTGTTCATGATACTCGGCGGGGCTGGCGGCTACCTCGGCTTACTGGCAGTGGATCACCTTGCCGATTTCACCCTCAGCCTGCCTGTCGATATTTCACGATTAAGCTCCAAAGTCGGTCAGAACTTAACCGACATTGTGCGTGATTATCCAAAGCTAGGCAGCCTTTTGCCTGAACCAAGTCTGATTGCCGATTTTGGCGAACGCAACGCAGGCTTGATTTTCAAAGGACTTGGAGATCCAGCGTCGAACATCACAGGTCTGGTCAGCCAAGGTTTATTGACACTCATTCTGGCAATCTTTTTTACAGTTGAGCAGCCCATCCTCGAGCCTCGCCTGGCAGAGGCGATCGGTCAATCACCAAGTGAAGCCAGATTCTACGAAAACCTGTTTCAGCACCTTGCCAAACGCATGCGACGATATCTGATTGTCAGAGCCTTCATCAATTTTATCTTCGGTGTCTCTGTCGTCATCGCTCTCTCTGTGCTGAAAGTGAATTACCCTATCATTCTTGGCATTTTTGCATGTTTCGCGAATTTCATTCCCTATCTTGGGCAAGCCATGGCCGGATTATTAATGAGCCTTGTGGCACTTTCGCAAACAGGATCACTCTCCGATATGATGGTTGTGATATTAATATTCGCCTCATTATCCGTGATTGAAGGCTACCTGCTCACACCAATTGTCATGGGTCGAACCATGGACTTAAACGGTACAACAGTGCTGGTCAGCTGCCTCTTCTGGGGCTTTATGTGGGGCACAGTTGGACTATTTCTGGCCACCCCCATAGCGGCAATTATCAGACTTACACTCGAGAGATTCGCTGGCGGACGCAAATGGGCACTTTTAATGAGCGTGGTAGCGGAATCAGAAATACAACTGGAACCAGAAACCAGTTCTGAAATTACGGCCTGATCAATTGTCAGTAAAAGATTGAATGCAGACAGATTCCGCTCATATAACCAATTTACAAATTGTTTATTTCTTTCACGGTTGTTATATTAGAATGATGAACATAAACCGAGCTTTACGAGCACGAATCAACATGCAGTTTTCATCGTTCGCCAGGTATCCGATTTCGATCGTGATTCTGACGTGCATATTCATGGCCGGAATAAACGACTATGCACAGGCACAGGTGGTTACGCAGAAACCGCCAGTGGAGGTGCTGGATACCAGTGTCGAATTTCCTCCAGAATTGGTCCGCTGGTCAGTCATTCCGAAAGTGAATCCCGTATTTCAGGGTGCTGCTGGAGAAGCCTGGGATGCAAAGATTCGTGAACGTGGCTGGATTGTCAAGGACGGTAACCAGTGGAGGTTATATTATACAGGTTACAATGTTGCCAAAACCGATTTAAGGCGACTCGGCATGGCGGTATCAGACGATGGAATCCATTGGAAGCGTCATGAAGGCAACCCGTTGATCCGTGATCAATACGTCGAGGATATGAGTGTGGTCAAGCACCAGAATCAGTGGATCATGGTTGCTGAAGGGCAGCAGGACATTGCCCATAGTTTCATTTCTGAAGATGGTTTTGACTGGCGCCGGGAAGGCCCTTTGGATATTCGACTTAAGAGTGGGAGCCCGATTGCAGAAGGCCCTCGTGGGACACCATTTCTGATGTTTGACAAAGGCATTTGGAACCTGTTTTATGAACGTGGCGACGCTGGAGTCTGGCTGGCCCGATCCACTGACAGGAAAGTTTGGACCAATGTTCAGGATGAACCGGTGATTGGCCTTGGCCCAAAGCGGTACGACCGCGGAGCTGTTGCATTAAATCAAGTGATTAAGATCGGAAATTATTACTACGCAGTGCTTCATGCCAACGAGAAGCGTCCATTTGGCCCTTATTGGACCACGACCATAGCAAGGTCAGAGGATTTGATTCACTGGAATAAATCGACGGCTGACCCAATCATCATGAATAACAGTTCCAGTGGCCAGCTCGTTCCCTTAGGTGATGGGAAATGGAGGCTTTATACCATGCATCCGGAAGTGCGTGTCTATGAGCAGAATGTAAAGAAATGAAATTTGCAGGTGGAACGAATTAATGACATCGGCGCAAATCAACGGCTCGCAAATTCTAATTCAGGCACCAGCCACCATCGAGAGTCAGAATCGAGCCAGTCAGCCCAATGGCTCGTGGATCTGCCAGCCCCAAAATTGCGACTGCACATGCTTCTGGCGAAATGGGGCCTGAGGTTAACGGTTGTTTGTGATGGAGGAAACCCGCAATTTCAGAGTCTCCAATCGCTCGCTTTGCCATCGGCGTATTCACAAGTCCAGGTTTCAACATGTTGATTCGAATCCCGTCCGCAGCATGCGCAGCCGCTGAATTTCGTACCAGAGCCTCAAGCCCGGCCTTTGCAACCGCATATCCGATGGTATTAAAAAAGTTCACCGACGGATGATCCGCAAGAACGGAACCGACCACGACAATCGCACCTCGCTGGCCATGAATATCAGGTGATTGCATTTTCATCTGACGGACGGCTGTCTGCACGGAATAAAATGCAGAGTCAAGGTTAAGCTGAATCGCAGCCCTCCAGCCTTCGTTTGAGCAATCAATCAATGGCCCATCGCCCATGGAACGTGCTGATCCACCCACGGAGTGAACAACGATATCCAAACGATTCTCAAATGCAATTAAACTCTGAGAAATGGCCTGATTCGATTCCTCTGGATCAGTCATGTCAGCGTAAACGACTTTAATATCCGGATCAAATAATTCTGACAATTGGTAAGGTTTGCCAATCACGATGACGGATGCGCCCTGCGCGGCCAGTTCTAAAGCCGTAGAGCGGCCAATTCCACTGGTTCCGCCTATAATCAAGGCGTTCCGGTTCTGAAATGGGCCGCTGGCTTGGTTCATTTGAATGCCATTTAAAGGCGGGAAGTCAGTCTTTGATTTCGAAAATTGCTTCGATTTCGACTGCAATCTGGCCTGGGAGGCTACCCATACCTACAGCAGACCTTGCGCCGATGCCAGCTTCACCAAAGACTTCCGCCATTAGGTCGGAATAGCCGTTGATGACTTTTGGATGTTCGTTGAAATCTGCGGTCGAGTTCACCATCCCAAGGGTTTTGATGAGCCGGACGACTTTATCAAGCGAACCAAGATTTTCGCGTAAGGTCGCGAGAATCGCCAGGCCAGTCTGACGGGCAGCCAGTTGGCCGGCTGCGATGTCCAAGTCCTCACCCACCCTGCCCTTGATCTGTGTTCCATCGGTTTTGAGCGGACCATGGCCACTGACATAAAGCAGATTTCCATACCTGACAGCGGTTTTGTAAGTCGCAACAGGCTTGGGGGCCTTAGGCAGTTCCAGCTTGAGTTCGATAATTCTGGCTTCAGCAGACATGATGTTTTCGAGCCTTTCCAACATGATTTGTGGGTAGTGAGTGTACGGCCAATGGATGGGCAGTACAAAAGAAATGAGTGATTCTGGTTGTTGCACCCTCATCAGCTTCATCTGATAAGGCCAAGGTTAACCGATCAGTCTGCGGATTTCAACGAGATGCGGGGGGGAGCGGATTTCGCAGATCGTTTTTGACAGACCTTTTCCAGTTCCAGGGCAAGCAGTTTCGGCTGGCCTTGCTGATCAAAAAGACCTGAATGCTGGAATTCGCCGGGCAGATCGTCACACAGGCGAGACCATGTGATGGTATGAACAAACGGTTTTGAAGCCGCCAGCCGCATGACATTAAGGGCCATTTCAGCTTGATCCTTTTCCTCGCAACCGCGCGGCCATTGTCGTGGGTCGGAAGTAATCTGATCTGGCCTGGAATTCCCAGACAGAGCTTGTATCTGGCTAGGGATCGCGAAGTTCAGGTGTAACGGCAAGTTTACAAGTTGGTAAAGGTCGAGCATTTTTGCGATGTCGATCAGCTCACGGCGATGACTACCGGGAGCGTGATAGCCCAGAGCCAATTCAAGCCCAATACCGGTCAGCCCCAGATCAGCCCTTGCCAGGGTGTCGGCCAAATGCAGAGGCCCGAGTTCAAACCCTCCATGGGAAAGCCATTCAGCCCAGGGCGTGGTCAGATCGACCACCACTTCAGCGTCCGGAGCAGCCTGAGCAACAGCCTGGATGGCTGCCACAGAGATTTTAATCTGTTGTTCTTCGGTGAGTCCGTTGACGACCCCCATGGCTGGCCGTCTGACCACATGCCAGACGTCGACCTTATGTTTGAGATTTCGAACGACGTAATAAACGTAGTTCGCGATCACTCGGGAAAGTTGCACGACATCGTCGTATCGCGAGAGCCAGGTGGGCAGACCAGCTTCCGAAAAGTCGATCAGCGGGCCTGCATGAACTTTGACTCCAGATTCATGAGCCAAATTCACGGGCAATTCCCAGGAAGCCCAGTCAATTTTGTTTTCCAGAGGCATCAACTCGCGCCAAACAGGACCAATCCGGCAGGCGCTGGTGTGAGTGAATGCCCACCCAAGGCGCGGATCTGTTTCTGGAACTCCTGTGATATCGAGGCACAGCTTTTCGGACAAAATCGGATCGGATACGGCAGGCACGACGATTTTTGCAAGATGATTGCGGGCAACGATCAGGGAGAGTTCCAGCGAGCGAGTGGCAAGGGCCGCGCAGCGAGCGACGTCGTCTCGGCACAACACCGCTTGAACAAAAATGTTATGAGCATCCACCAGCGGCTTTGGCACAGGTTTACTGCCAATCGCATGGCCTTCTTGAAAGAAGTGTCGAAGCTCGGTCAACCGGCCTCTGGCCAGCTCCAGAACCAATAAATAAGGCTCTGGGCGGGCGGGAAGAGTGGAAGTCCCTAAAATCACAGGATCCTGGCCTGGCAAAGCCCAGGGCACTTGCACACGAAGGCTTTCAGGAGTGGCTGTCTGGCAGATCAGGATTCCGTTTTCGATCCGTGATTTGACTTGATAAGGGGTGCGTTCCAGGTCAAGTACATGGATAAGCCGCGGATCAAGCGACCAGCCCTTGGATTCAGGCGCGTCTAATAGGAATTTGACTTGAGCCATTTGCTCGCCTGATGGGCCATTGTGATGGGTGAGGAACGTCTCGACGAAATCGACAAGCTACAACCGGTGCCACTCTCTAGAAAACGATTCGTCAGACGGACGGTGAGTTCCTGAACATCGAAATCCATTTTCAACAACAACTCCCGTTGATACCTATTCTGCCCATCTGGATTGTTTTTTTCAATCTTTGAATCGTATATGTTCAAAAGATTCTCACGAACTTCGGCAGTTTCCAATGGTTTTATGTCCCTGAGAGTACCCTAAAAAACAGAAGTGATTTTCGCGGACTTCTCTACTAACCCACTATTTACACATGCATCTCACTTACCCATTCGCAAGATTTTGACCATTTTCCTCTGGCAGTCATTCGAAATTTGATCAGAATAAACATCCTCAAACGTTTCGCTTCAAAAAGCGATGCAAGTCAACTCACTCAATAACAAAGGTTAACATCACATGTCCAAGCGTGTTCTGATCGGCTCATTACCGTTACGTCACCAGCCAGGTCGTTTCCGAGAGATCCTCCTGGAAGCAGGCCTGGAGCCGGTCGATCCGCCTCTCAATGAAAATACCGGAGAGCTTTCAGCGCAGTGCGTGGCAGATCTGCTCCCCACCTGCTCGGCCATGATTGCCGGATCTGAAAAACTTGACGGCTCGCTTTTTGAGCGTTGCCCAGACCTGAAAATTATTGCCAGAACTGGTGTCGGCTATGACGCTGTGGATATTCCAGCCGCTCAAAAGCATGGAATCACCGTGACCATCACTCCCGGAGTGAATCAGGAAAGTGTTGCAGAGCAGTCTTTTGGGCTACTTCTAGGGCTGACTCGCCGGATTGTGATCAATTCCATCAGCATTGCCGCCGGCGGATGGGAGCGAACCCTGCCTATTCCCCTGCGTGGTAAAACAATGGGCCTGATTGGTCTGGGCCGGATCGGGCAAGCCATGGTCCCTAAGGCAAAAGCCTTTGGAATGGATGTGGTGGCTTACGACCCTTACTTGAAAGCCTCTCCATTTGGGCCGGATGTTCCTCTTGTGAGTCTCGATGAGGTCATGAAAATTTCCGATGTGATCAGCCTTCATATTCCGATTTCGTTGGACACAAAAGAACTGATCCGATCCGAGACGATCCAACAGATGAAACGAGGCGTCATTTTAATCAATACCGCGCGTGGGGGGTTGATCCATGAGGCGGACTTGATTGAGGCCATCCGATCCGGACACGTGGGCGGAGCTTGCCTGGACGTAACCAATCCAGAACCACCACTGGCTGATAATCCGCTCAGGCGTTTTGAGAATGTGATTATCAGCCCTCACCTGGGCGGAATTGATAGCAAGAGCATGGCTGATATGGCTGATATGGCGTCGTG
Source organism: Candidatus Kuenenia stuttgartensis (assembly GCA_945874095.1). Lineage (GTDB taxonomy): Bacteria > Planctomycetota > Planctomycetia > Isosphaerales > Isosphaeraceae > QWQI01. The sequence continues at coordinate 10,777 of CAMCFM010000017.1, read as the reverse complement.
GTGCGTGGTCGAGCAGCTGGCTGGCCGGAAACCTGAAGGCTGTGTTGTGAGCTGAGAGAGTGGGATAAACAACTGAAAAAAAATGCCGGGTGACATGGTCACCCGGCATTTATGGTTCATTTATTTTCAAAGTCTGGATTAGACTTGGAAGCTGGATCCGCATCCACAAGATTTGACGACGTTCGGGTTCACGAATTTAAATCCGCGTTGGCCGAGGTCGTTAGTAACGAAGTCGATGACAGTGCCATCGAGATATGGGTCGAATTTCTTTTCGACAGCCAGTTGAATGCCGAAGAAGTCCGTCACACGGTCCTTCTCAGTCACGTCGCTGTCAAAATTCAGATCATAGGAAAAACCGCTGCAGCCGCCGCCCTTCACAGCTACGCGAAGAACTGTGCCATCAGGCACGCTTTGCTCGCTGAGAATGCGCTTGACTTCACCGGCCGCTGTTTCCGTCATTGTCACTGGCATGCTTCTAAATCCTCCTAGATTTGGTCCGATGTGCCTCAGGCCTTGAAGACATCTCGTACCTGTACATCTATTCTATCGTTTTCAGAGCCAGTGTCAAAGCCTTCATCGAATTCTAACCAGATTTGCTTTCAAACTCTATGGTTAGCAAAGATTCGTTGCCAATCAAAATCAACCTCAGCTGCCCCCAACATCTCTATGATCGGATGCTCATTCTTAATTCCTCATAGCCGAATTCAGACTAAGCAACCCCGTCACAGACTCGATCACACATCGGGCAGCCGTTCTGATCTCGTCTTCTGTGTTGAAACGCCCGAGACTGAACCGTAGGCTGGATCGTGCGGCATCGTCTGTAAGGCCAATCGCCTTCAGTACATGGCTTGGCTCAGGGTCGGCCGCTGAACAGGCTGATCCGCTCGATACGGCGATCTCTTTCATGGTCAGCATCAGGGCCTCTCCACTGACCCCACTGAACGATAGATTCAAGGTATTTGAAATCCGCTCAACGCGATGCCCATTGAGGGTTACACCTTCCAGTTCGGCCATGATCAAACTCTCAAGAAGATCTCTAAGTGCTAACAATCGAACGGTTTCTGTCGAAATATGACTGATTGCGATTTCCATGGCAGTGGCCATCCCCACGATCAAAGGGACGGGTAGAGTCCCACTCCTCAGACCCCTTTGGTGACCTCCCCCTTCGATCAGTGGCACCAGCCTCACGGGGCGATCGCGGCGACGCACGTAAAGACCACCGATACCCTTGGGACCATAAAACTTATGGGCTGAGAATGACATCAGATCCACTCCAAGATCATCCACATCCACCGGGATCTTTCCAATCGCCTGTGTGGCATCCGTATGGAGTGTAATTCCTTTTTGATGACAGACTTCTGCGATATCTCTGATCGGGCTGATGGTGCCGGTCTCGTTGTTGGCCTGAATGATTGAGACCAGCGATGTCTGGTCGGTGAGGGCCTCAGCGACTTGCTCTGGAGCGATCATCCCTGTCGAGTCAGGTTTGAGCCAGGTCACAGACCATCCTTGTTTTACCAGTCGTTTGATCGGGTCGATCCCTGCCTTATGTTCGGCAAGACTGCTGATCAGATGCCGGCCACGCTTTTCAAGATAAGGCGCAACCCCTTTGATGGCCAGGTTAATGGACTCCGTTGCTCCGGAAGTGATGACCAGTTCGCGAGGCTCGGCGCCGATGCATCGGGCCATGGAGTCCACCGAGTTCTCAACAGCACCGGCGGCTTCCCATCCCATGCTGTGCGATGTACTTGCAGCATTTCCATAGTACGTTTCAAAGTATGGGATCATGGCTGCAACCACTCGTGGATCAACGCGTGTGGTGCTATTGTTATCGAGATAAATCATGGGATTCAACTTCAAGCTGATGGGGCCATCTCCGGTCTCTTCTTCAAGAATCATAATACCACAGAGTGATCGATCGCAAAGGTCTGGGGGCGAGTTGGCGCGTCCTGAATGGGGATTCATCAAATCTTTTCAGAAATCGTAGTTGCGTTGATTCGTGAGTTACCGTAAATTCATATTCACTAGTGTGATGGTGGGGAAGGATCCGGAATCTCATACTTGATCAGATGGAGATCTGCAAAGTGATTTACACCAAAGACGAAGCACAGGTTGAATTTACGAGGTGGAGCAAATCTTACGACAGGTCCATTTTACAAACACTTTTGTTTGGGCCTTCCCGTAAAGCCTTGCTGAAACAAATTCGTGGCCTGAAGATGGAGTCGCCCAAGGTTTTAGACATTGGATGCGGCACAGGCCAGTTCCCTGAAGTCCTTTTCCATGAAGTTCCAGGGGCCAGAGTTTGGGGCCTTGATCTGGTTCGAGGCATGCTCGAAGGCGGAAATGGTCGCTGGAATCACTACACAGACAGAATTCAGCCCGTTCAAGGCGATAGCGAACGGCTCCCGTTTGCAGACGGTTCCTTCGATATCCTGACCTGTGCCAACAGCTTCCACCATTATCCGAACCAAGCCGTTGCTGTTCGCGAAATGTGCCGGGTGCTCAGGCCCGGTGGAGCATTGATGCTGCTCGATGGGTATCGCGATGGCTTATGGGGCCGATTTATTTTTGATGTTTGCGTGGCCGGAGTTGAAGGCAACGTGCACCACGCCTCAGCCAAGGAAATCAAGGGGATGATGATGGATGCCGGATTCGGCACCGTCGATCAGTTCAGGCACCGTGGCCCGGCTCCGTTTCTGCTGAGCCTGGCGCGGACACCTGAGCGTAAGATGCCCAGGCCACATCTGATGGATCGTTCGGACAGCGTTTCGCGATCGACCATCAGCCAGTAATTCTCATGATTTATTGTGGCAATGCACATTGAGCCACAATCGCGCGTGCTGTGCGCAGGCCGTCTGCCGCAGCACTCACGATCCCACCGGCATATCCCGCTCCTTCGCCACAAGGGTAAAGCCCTGTGATAACAGAAGATTGACGAGTTTGGTCGTCTCGTGGAATTTTTACCGGGCTTGATCCACGCGATTCAGGGCCGACCAGCACAGCGTCTTTCAGAAACGCGCCTCGCAAGGCCCGGTCCATGATCGGCAGACCACGTTCCAGGGCGTTTAAAATGGTAGGTGAGAGAAAGTCAGCCATCGAGCCTGGCGATACGCCCAATGGTGCGCTGGTGACAATCTTGCCGCGCGATCTTCGGTGTTTGAGAAAGTCTGAAACCCGGTGGGCCGGACTTTGATACGCTCCACCGGCGGTTCGAAAAGCGGCTGCTTCTGCCCTTCTCTGATACATGATCCCAGCCAGAGGGTGATCTGATCCGACGTCATTGGCACCTATGGTCATGACCAGACCACTGTTGGCAAACGGGCTGTCGTGATACGACTCGCTCATTCCGTTGGTACAAAAATGCTCGGCTTCGCTCACAGAGGCCATGATGTAACCTCCAGCACACATGCAGAATGTGAACAAATCGCGTGCCCCGGCATGAACTGCCAGATTGTAATCTGCAGCTCCAAGTCCGACGACTTCGCTGGAGTCTCCATATCGGGCATTGGTGATGGCGGCCTGAGGCTGCTCAATCCGAACACCCATCTGAAATGGCTTGAATTCGAGAGGAATGCCCCGGTTGAGAAGCATTTCATACGTGTCACGCGCGCTATGCCCGATGGCCAAAACCACATGGTTGGTTTCAATGACCCCAGAGCTGGTGGACACGCCCACGACCTGACCGTCTTGAATCAGGATATCTTCCAGTCGGCAGTCGAACCGGGCTTCGCCTCCAGCAGCTTCCATTTTTTTACGAATCGTGCGAACAATCAAAGGCAGCCTGTTTGAGCCAAGGTGTGGCCTTTGGTCGTATACGATCGAAGATTTTCCGTGCGATTCCGCCAGAATTTCGAGCACTCTTGTCACGTCAGGGCCAGTGTTCCGGCATGTCAGTTTGCCATCGGAAAAAGTGCCTGCTCCACCCTCTCCGTAAAGGTAGTTGGATTCTGCATCGTGAGCCCCTCCAGAATCGAATGTCCGAACATCGGCCACCCGTTCCTTAACAGCCTTTCCACGTTCGAGCATGATCGGCTGGTAGCCGCTGATGGCAAGCATGTAGGCTGCAAACAAGCCAGCGGGGCCTGAGCCGACCACCACAGGCCGATTTTTCAAAGGATTTGAGCCTGGTGCAGGCCACTGGAACGATTGATCGCCCATTGGAGTGACGGCACGAGGCAATTCCTCGGATGTCCAGTCGGGAAGATCCACCGCCACGGAATAAATGTGATGAATATAGTCGCGACGACGGGCGTCGAGGCTCTTTCGGAGGATTCGCAAGCTGCGGATATCTTCCACCGAACAGTCCAGTCGGTCGCTGACCAGGTGCGGCAAATCCGCCTCATCCTGGCCTAAATCCATTTTCAATTCATTGACGCGCAGTGTCATCATCTTCGGGCAGTCTTCGTTTCGTATTTTATTATGGCCAGATTATGCATCAGCCCCAGGCTGAAATTCGGCCGTCGGTCCGAAGCAGACAAGTGTCACATCGTCTGCCTGAGGAATTCCATCGGTAAATGCTTTGAATGATTTCATGATGGCTTGCCCAACCACGGTTGGTCCACCCTCGGTTTCTTTCAAAACCTTGGCCAGCATCCGGAAATCAGGCGACCCAAAGAACTCGTTCGCCTTGTTCCTGGCCTCCGTCACACCGTCACTGTAGAAAATGACGATATCATTAGGCTCCAACTGCACTTCCGTAGTCTCAAAACTGTTTTCCAGCTTGAATGAAACATCACCAAAGTCGGCTCCGATCAAGCGGCCGCTCAGGTCTCTGTCAGGCGTCTCCAGCCGACCATCAGCACGTCTGACAATCAGTGGAGGATGACCTGCGTTGACGAGAGTCATTTTAGCGGACTTCAGGTCAAGCATCCCCATCGACATCGAAATATATCGACAATCGAAGCTGTCGGGAGGGTTCAGAACCGGCATCAGAATCGCGTCAAGCTGCTCAAAAGCCTGGCAAGGGTCTGGCTCGTGTCGCAAAACATTGCGAAGGTCGCTTGAAAGCCGGGCCATGATCAAAGCTGCCGATATTCCGTGACCGACCACGTCGCAAACACTGATCGCCATCCGGTCCGGGCTGACCATGTTGAAGTCATAAAAATCGCCACCCACATCTTCGGCTGGCTTGTATTCGGCAAAGAATTCATAGCCGGGAATGTTTGGAACCCCATGAGGTAGAAACTGTTTGGCAATTTCTGAGGCATGCTTCATCTCTGTCTGCATCTGGGTCTGAACGATCGCTTTTCGATGCAGTTCTGCCATATGCATGGTGGCACCCACCTGCTGGGCAATCACCTTGAGAATCTCAAGCTCAGACCTCTGAAATTTCGATTTCTGATCGGCGTCGATCTGAAGCATGCCCAAAACGCGACCGTCAGGAGCTTCCACTGGAGCACACATGATCGACCTGATCCCCATGTCCATCATCGACATGCTGCTCGACACCTCCGAATCCGTGTCGGTCAGGATCACCGATTTACGCTCCTCAACCACCATCCTGTAAATCGTTCGCGAATATCTTGGAACGTTGTCATCGTCCGTATTGCCTACGATGTTCCGGCGTCTCTGCTGATTGATCTTCCAGGCCAATACTCGCAGACGATTGGTGTTGGGAACGGTCGTAAAGAGAAGATATCGCTGACCTTTCGGAAAAATCCTCATCATCTGGTTCATCACCAGGGGAGCCATTTCCTCTTCCTTGAAAATCGATGCCAAAGTTCGGCTGATCTCAAGGATCCCGTTGATCACCTCCTGCAACGGAGAGCTTGTCATGCTCTCGCCAGGCCCAAGCGTCACCTCGGGCAACGGATTATCCATCCCAAGTGCCAGATTTGGACCAATCTCGATCGGGCCATCCTGAAACCTGACACAGTCCACTTTCCCAAGTTCAATCAGATCACCACTTTGCAGAGCATACCCCCGCTGAGGCGTGAGCGTAATCCGACGCTCCACATTATTTACGGTTCGGATGATCAGAGTGCCGTTTGTACTGTCCTGATCGTTGATTAAAAAATGGCGCCCATCGTGATGGATCTTTGCGTGGATTCGGCTTATACCGGCAGAGTTTAAGTTAAGCCCACACGTAACATCCCGACCAATCAGTAACTCCCATCCAGCGGGGATGGTCTCAATGGGTGGAAGTTCCAGTTGCCTGGAATTTTGGTCAAGAATTTTTAGGTAAGCCATGATTATGAGAGCTCTGTGACGTGTTGCGCACGTGATTCGACAATCTTGTCCTTCCTGGACGATTCCTTAATATAGCAAATTTTTCAGTGGAACGTCATGGTTTGCTCGCAGGATTTGATGGAAAATTCCCGTGGAGTGTTTTGGGGTCGACCTGGAGAATCTCGAGAATCTGACTCTGTAATTTGTCCAGTCGTACGGGAATCGCTTGATCTCGTGGAATCTTTTGCCTGTATTTGATCAAAATCGTAAGAATCAACTCCGCCAGATTCGGATCCATCGTCTCTTTGACAAGCGGATGAAGATTTTCCAGAAAACTGATCTCATTCCGATCCATACCAGCTAAAGCGGCCCCGACCACTTGCGATAACACCTCAAATTCAACCCCTCGCCCAGCTTTAGAAAGTGCGTTACGAATCCAGCTCAATCGAAATCGGTCGGAATGCCTCACAAGGTCGCCAATGAGTTGCACATAAGCTCTCCATGCCCAGTCTTCCTCATCAGGAAAATAGCAGGGGACAGCGAGCCAGGCAGCAAGCTGATCCTCTTCGACGGCCCTGATCTGGGCATATCGATATTGAGAATCTGCCCCCGATTGCCTCGGCACCCGCTTCCAATCCGCCAACTCAGAGGCCACAGGCCATGCAGGCGATTTGGAATCTGGCAGATTCTCAGACCTTTTGGCCTGGAACTTTCCGATGAACAGAGCTCGAATGGTGGCCCCCATCGTCAGAATTGCCCAGATTAACCAGCCTCTGCGAGATTTTGGTGAGACCGGCTTTAAAGTCTCTTTCCCCAATTCAAAGTTGCGGCTGGAAAATCGACTTGAAGGCGCCTCCAGCTGGCGATTCGCAACCCTGCCTGGAACAGTCACATTCAGCCCAAGTTCATATCGCTGAATCAGTTCCAGCACTTCTCGGGGATCCTGAGGCCGCGACTCGACCGATTTTTCGATCATCCAGTCAATCAAATCAGAAAGCCCCGTCGGGCAGTCGGGACGCAGCAGTCGGACCGACGCTGGCCGATCGTGGATCTGTTTCATGGCGATGGCGTAGGGCGAATCTGCCATCAGAGGTGGGCGGCCTGTGAGCAAATGATGGAACGTCATGCCCAGAGAGTAGATATCGCTACGGGCGTCCACCAACTTGCCTTGAACCTGCTCAGGACTCATATACATCGGAGTTCCAAGCGTATACCCCGTTTGCGTCATTCGGGCCGATTCCGTCTGAGTGGTTCGGGCAAGCCCAAAATCAGCCACTTTGACCAGCCCTTTTTCTGTCACCATCAAATTTTCCGGCTTGATATCACGATGCACCAGACCGATTTCCGTGGCCGCCTGAAGCCCCTGACACGCCTGTTTCATCATCGAAAGACATTCAGATAAGGCAATCGGCCCTTCGGAATTCTTGATACGCTCGCTCAAAATCTGGCCCAGATTCCGCCCTGAAACAAACTCCATCGCAATGTATGGCTGACTCCCCGTGGTTCCAAGTGCATATATATGAACCACATTCGGATGATTCATCCGAGCAGCGATTCGAGCCTCAGCCTCGAATCTCAAAATGGCTTCATGACTCAGCGTTCTGCCCGAATTTAAAAACTTCAAGGCAACCGATCGCCCAAGACTGATCTGACGGGCTCGATAAACAGTCCCCATTCCACCATGACCAATCGACTCCTCCACCATAAAATCGCCTAAGGTCCGGCCGATCCAGGGATCATGGCCCTGACTCTCGGTCGTAATCGGCGAATCGGCTCCCAATTCAGGGATCATTCTGGTGGGCTGGTCATCCATCATATTGGGTCAATCAGGGCTCTCATACGGTTTATTCAGGATTCAAAATTGATCGATCAGATCTTGATAAAGTATGATTGGAAAAGCGAATCCAGACAAGCGATTGGCAAAATAAAAATGACATTTTTGAAGAATGACAGAAGAAATACTAAGGTCGATGTTGACCTTATCCAAGGAACCTAAGAGAATAAAAGTATTGAGAAGTGATGTTTTCCGGCGTTTCAAAAAAGATGCCGGGCAAATCCGTTCCAAATAAGGTGACTTGAACATGCGACGAATTGCAAAAGCGTTTCCCATATTTGCCGCAATTTGTGCAATCTGCTCATCCACCCAGATCAGTCAGGCTCAGCAGCAGCAGGGCCAGGGATCAGCCAACTTGCCCAATTTTGGCCTGAACGGGCCAGGCTGGGCAGAGGTGTTGAGCGTGACCCCAAAATGGGTCGTCCTGCAATCTGCAGATGGCCGACAGTATCCCGTTTCAACGTCTGCACTTGGCAGATTTATCGTCCGCTGGCCGATCCTTCCCACCATGGTTTCCGCCACTGCGGTGGTCGAAGCCGAAGGGCGAAGTCCGTCTGTGAATACAGTTCTGACCAACTACGTGGAAGTTTATGAAGGAGCAGCCAGGTCGTTCGTTTCTCAGACTTACATTACGCCCACCGACGCTGGAATCCTCCGCCAGTACGACGCCACTTACACCTTCGGGTTCGACTCCATGAACCAGTTCTGGTCCATGTACCCCAGCCAGCCAGCCGTGGCCATGCAAAATGTTCAACTCCTGACATACATCGTCGCCCCCGTCGTGAACATCTTCCCGCTCATGCTGGGCACTCCCTCAAATCAAGCGGTTCGCATCGCACCTGCAAACGGACAAGCCTATCGCATGACCAGAATCGTGGTCGGATCCGTTGATCAACTTCGCCCCGGCGACCTGGTCTACGCTGTTCCAGCCGACGCCAATACCAAAGGCATGGCTCTCTCGGTGATGATCGTTTACAAGAAGGATTATCCGGTCGTCACCCACAATTAATCATCGAGCCTTGAGATTGTTCATTTGGCTTCTTTCATACCCTTGACGGAATTGCCGCTCTCAACCACCTGATAGAGTGGCAGATGCCTGTAATAAACCTCTAAAGTCAACAGGCCAAGCGATGTCTGCATCATCGGGCCAGCCACCCTGCCCCACCGATCCACCGATGGCTCAAGGCTTTGCCAACTCCCTGAAGCATGGCCTCCGAGAACCTGCTCCTTGATCAATCGTTCGCGAATGATCGGATTCCATTTCATCCACATCTTACCTCCTGAATTATGAATCAGCTGCGTCGCATAATACCAGTAATAATAATTCCGAACCTCCATTGATCGCTGAACTTCCTCAAAAACCAGCTGGATTCCCTTCGACATCCCCCGATCCTTCGGCCCATCACCAAACAACTGCCTGCAGAGCAAGGCCTCAGCCGTCATCACCGGCGAGGCTGGCCGCATTGGCATATAGGCATAAGTGCTACCGTCACGCGATGTTTGGGCTGCCGTCAGCCATCGACGAGACATGGTCATGGTCGATTTCGGAATGTTCAGGCCAGAAACCCTCGCACTTCGCAACGCCATCACCTGCCACCCATAAACCGACGTATCCCCTGCCTGACCAGGCGTATATCTCCACCCACCATCCTGCCGATTCTGCGCACTCACAATATACTGAGCCGCCCGCTTTGCAGCTGGTATCCATGAACCTTTCGGTTGCAGCGCCGAAGCCTCGCAAAGAGTGATTGTGACAATCGCATGTGCATACATATGATAATGCGTAGGAGCATCGTCCGGCATCACCCGACCATTTTTATCGACCCTTGACTGTAACCATTCCAAGCCTTTTTTCAGAACTTTCTCATAAGGCCCAGGTTCATCAGGAATATGTCCGGCGGCGAGAAATGGAAGTATCGCCAGCCCTGTTGCAGCCTCAAAACTTTCAATTTGGACCCTGCCGCATTCGAGGTTCCCACAAACTGAACCCGGGCTCATACTCCACGAACCATCCTCTTTCTGGTGCTTTGAGAGCCATTCCAAGCCTCTGGACACCGACTTTTCACTCTCTGTAGTACCGCCCTCACTTTTAATCAGCTTCTCTTTCATACCTGGTGCTCGCGAAGATAATGCGGACGCTGACCACTGTCTGGCCACCATGGCCTGCATGCTTAATTTCGCTTCAGGCATCTCCAACTGACCTGACATATCTGGCAAACTTGTGGCTGGCCTTAATGTCACTTCAGGAGTTGCAGCCGGTATCTCCGAAGAATTCGTCGTGGCTTCGTTGGTCGGAATCAAAGCCTCTTCCAATTCCAATCCTTTATCTAAACCATCGATTTTCGTGAATTCCATCGGCTGCCCAATATCCCCTCGACCAGCGAAAAAACTCTGGCCAGGGCTGTTTTCAATCACTTCAAAATAAACCAGTAAAAACGCCGATACGACTACCAAATGCAACATGGCGCTCAGTATCAATGAAACCAGGTTATAAATAAAAAGCCGACCCGTTATTTTTTTAACTGGCTTTTCAACGTCAGTCGGTTCAACCACAATTTGAATGGGACTGATTTCGGCTTCATCCGTCACATCCAAATTCAGGATATCCATGATGCTGCCTTTTTTTTGAGATCCAGCCATGCGGATTTCGAACCACTGTTATACTAACAGAATTAGCCCTCGATTCGTATGTTTCGAATTGTAACAAAACAAAAAAATAGCCAGCCAACTGGAAGTCTTCCAGATAAGCTGGCCTGAATCATATCTCTCAAAACC
>CAMCFM010000016.1 GCA_945874095.1 Candidatus Kuenenia stuttgartensis | reverse complement strand
CTGGTCAGCCAAATTTCAAAGGTTTGTACCGATGTGGAATGATTCCGAGCTTGGATGAACCTGAATTCATTCCGCAATATCATGTGAAGTGAGATTTTTCCCAGTCGTCAAATCCACTTCAAATGGTGTCCAGTCAAGCATGACACTCCATTTGCCAACCCCGATAATTTTAGAGTCTTCGATCTTATCAATAAAAACCCCTTCTGTCCCGAGATCGTCTGCGACCCAGACGATTTCAGGTGTTTCATTAAATCGGATCAGTCCACAACTGGTCACTCCGATCAAATAATCGTCTGTGGATTCCATCATCAGAAAATGCGAGGTCAAGCCAAACGATTTGTCTAAATGAAATAAATGAGTTGCATGATTCTGAGGATGAACAAATGCGATGGAATTTCCGAAGCCTGCAACGATCCATCCGTGCCAGATGCACGACCATGAAGTGAAGTCGAATTCCACTGAATGATCGACATAAAAGCCCACTTGAAGGGTTGGGAGATCCTCGCAATATAAAATGCTGACATAGTCGACCTTATGGCCACTCTCATAGGATCTACCCACGTGCAGATTCGGGCAGTTGAGAGTCTCATCAAATGCGGGTTGAAAATCAAGTCTCAGAATTGGTTCGTTCATGATTCATCATCCAGAATGGATTATTTCAATCCAGCCAGATCTTTCCGAAGAGTCGTGGCAGGCGTGATTCCGATATGCACAGCACGAACAATGCCCGCTTTGTCGACAATGATGGTCATGGGGATGGCATCTGCTCCAAGCAATTTGGATCCCGCTCCGGTCTTATCGAGAGCCAAACTGGTTCTTGGGAGTTTTTCAATCTCGACTCCCATTTGCTTCAGGCCTTTACGCACGTGGTCGGAAATGCTCCCCTCCTCAGCCTTTTGGTCGATCGAGAGCAGAACTGTCTGGAGGTCACTTTTGTCGTCCAGTGTCGCCAGCGTTTGAGTCAGTTCAGGAAAGGCTTTACGGCACGGCCCACACCAGGTGGCCCAGAGGTCGATCAGCAGAGGCTTGCCTCTATAGTCAGATATCTTCGCGGATTTTGTTTTCCCATCAGACGCAATCAGTTCGATCGGAAAGTCGGGTAAAGCCTTGCCCACCAGTGACGATTCAGGCTTTTGTTTTTTCGCGATGGCTGCCTTTTGAAATTCTGCCACCTTGCGATCCACAGAACTGTAACCGGCAGGAATATCAAGCGACCAGCTTGTTTTGGGAGCCGGTTCCGTACGAATCACGCCCGACTCCCATTGCACAGAGAGGCTTTTCTGACTGACATCTTCAGATCTAACGTCGATTCTCCCGATGAGTCCTGTTTTTGCGTCATACCAGAATATCCAGTCGGGTCTCAACGGTCGATTCACTCTGAGCAGGTTCCAGGATTTACCAGACCATTCCTGAGGCTTTTCCGATGTCACTTCGCCTTCTCGAGCGATCCAGCTGGCTGGCTTTTCGTCTAGAAGTAGATGAAGGATAATGGCTTGAGGCTGGCCGAGTGGCGATCCCAATAAGGCGGCACCGAGTGGACCGACGAGTAATTCGCTGGCTTGAGGCATTTTTTCTGAAGCCAGATTGTCAGTGCGAGTGGTGCGAAGGGTGTCCAGCACGGTCACGATTTTTTTATCGCTGATGGAAAGGCGAATATCGTCAGCGGAAACTTTGAGGTTTCCGGGACGTACAAATTCTGACTCAGACTGCTGCGCTGTTCCGGGCTTGGATTCGGCTGAGATAACCCGCACAAGTCCATGATCGCCATAGGCTTTGAGGGTTCCGTAAGTCTTTTCAATTCGAGAAAGTTCGGCAGTGCCATCGGCGCAGAAAACTTGATTTGAGGGAATCTGAAAAGCCAAAATGCTCAGATAAATCAGGGCTGATGGAGTGATTCTCATGGATGAGCACCTTTCGACTTTGGGGTTCAGGTCACGAAATCAGAATTTGGCGATGCCTTTGTTCCTCTGTATACGATAGGATAATGGTGATGCGATTGACAGAGATCAGGCGAGGTTTTTGGAGACCAGTATGCCGCTCGACTTGAATTACTCCCGCGTGGAAGATGCACTGGAAGCCTTGGCCGAAGGCCGTGTGGTGATCGTTGTTGATGACGAAGCCCGCGAAAACGAGGGAGATTTCATTGCTGCAGCCGACAAGGTGACGCCCGAGATTGTGGAGTTCATGATCACCCATGGTCGTGGCCAGCTTTGTATGCCGATCATGCCCGAACTGGCGAGTCGGCTTCAGCTTAGGCAGATGGTGGATCCGTCTGTGAACACGGCTCCGTATCATACTCCGTTCACCATTCCTGTCGATCACATCAGTTGTCGAACGGGGATCAGTGCAGAGGAACGGGCACGGACGATTCGAGCGATTATTGATCCTAAAACCGTGCCAGAGGATTTGGTCAGGCCGGGTCACCTTTTCCCGCTGGTTTCTAAAGAGGGCGGAGTTCTGCGAAGGGCTGGGCATACGGAGGCGACGGTGGATCTGGCTCGTTTGGCTGGTCTGGCACCGGCTGGAATTTTGTGCGAAATTCTCGATGGAATTGGAGTGGCAAGCCGCGAGCGTCTGAAGCAACTCTCCGAAGAATTCAACCTGCCGATGGTCACGATTGAGTCGTTGATCAAGTATCGCAAGCGCCGTGAAAAGTTGGTCAGAAGAGCGGCTGAAGCTGAGATGCCGACCCGATACGGTCTTGGCCGGGTGATGGGATACACGGTGGATCACGAGCCATTAAACCAGCCTGTTGCATTGGTTCTAGGCGATTTATCAAAAGTGGAAGCACCTCTGGTAAGACTTCATTCCAGTTGCTTTACAGGTGACTTGCTGGCAAGCTTGAGGTGCGATTGTGGCGACCAACTCCAGATTGCACTTGAGATGATGCAGGAGGAAGGTGCAGGGGCGTTGATTTACTTGCCTCAGGAAGGGCGCGGGATTGGCTTGATTGAGAAGCTAAAGGCTTATGCCTTGCAGGATCAGGGCATGGATACGGTCGAGGCCAACCTGGCTTTGGGTTATCGGGCTGACCTGCGGGATTACGGAATTGGATTGCAGATTCTGGAGGATCTGGGGCTTCACAAAGTCCGACTTCTGACGAACAACCCCAAGAAAGTGGACGCTTTTGTGATCTCAGGGTATGGGCTTGAGGTGGTCGGTCAGATACCGATCATTGCGGAGCATGAGGATCACAGGACTCGATATCTGTCGGCAAAACGCGATAAGATGGGGCATAAGTTGCCCAACGACGTTTGAGAAAGTGGGTGGCCGGATGAGGCCTATCATGCGAGCTGTCATAGATTTGATACGTTTCAAGCGAATCAACACGCACCTGGCGGGCGTCATGCTGGTTTGCCTGTGTGTAGGTCACGGCAACTCTTCTGGTGCCGATGGTTTGCCGAAGGGTATTCTGGGAAGAACGGAGCCGCTGGTGAATCCGGTTTTGCTCGGTTATTATGAGTCGTTTCTGGAGAGTCAGGACATTGACACTTTCCTCCAGAACATTCTGGCCCGATACAACGACTCCACCCTGCTCCGCCTGCTTGAGTCCAGCCAAGTGGAGGCTCGCCGAGCGTCAGTACTTGCGCTTGGTCTCATGGGTGGTCCTCAGTGCAATGGTCCGGTTGCAGCCAGGATGAAAGATTCCGATCCAGTGGTTCGGAGGTTCGCCGAAAATGCTCTTTGGGGAATCTGGTTCCGATCTGATTCGCCAGCCAATAATGAAGAGCTCACAGCGGTACGTAACCTCTTGACTGAAGAACGTTTCGAGGAAGCCATGATCCGTGTGAATGCCTTGATTGCAAAGGCCCCGCAATTTGCTGAAGCGTGGAATCAGCGTGCGATTCTGCATTTCACACGCGGCGATCTTCAGAAAAGTGTGGATGATTGCCGCGAGGTGGTCAAACGCAATCCATATCACTTTGGAGCCATGTCTGGGATGGCCCAGTCGCTTGTGAAGCTGGGTAAGCCGAACGAGGCATTGGACGTGTTCAAGACTCAGATCAAAATTCAGCCACACAATGAAGCCGTTCAGGCGGCCATAGATTCGCTCGAACGCGGTCGCCTGTAAGCAGGAATGATCAAACCAAGCCTTATGCGAAGCTCCCCAGCCAGCCTCCCTTCTCTACCCGTTGATGATTTTCTGGGTGAAATTTGTCAAGCCCTGGCCGATCATCAATGCGTGGTGGTGGTGGCCGAACCAGGGGCCGGTAAAACCAGTCGAGTTCCGCCTGCGTTGCTGGCTGATGCACGCATTGTTCAGCCTGATCAATACCTTGTCATGCTTCAGCCGAGACGAACAGCGGCCCGTTCGGCGGCGGAATGGATTGGTTATGAACAGGGCTGGAAGGTGGGTCAGGAGATTGGCTATCAGGTACGATTCGAGAGCCGGATCGGCCCAGGAACTCGTCTACAAGTGGTGACGGAAGGCATTCTGACCAGACGACTTCTGAACGATCCTGCACTTACAGATTGCGGCGTGGTCATTCTGGACGAATTTCATGAGCGAAGTCTGGATGCGGATCTTGCCTTGATGCTGCTTGCCGAATCTCGCGCAGCTCTCAGGCCCGATCTCAGCGTGGTGGTGATGTCGGCCACGATTGACGCCGACCGGATTTCAGCCCACCTGGGTGGTTGCCCGATTGTGAGAGTGCCTGGCCGAACATTCCCCGTGGCAGTCACTTATGATCAAACAGCACCTCAACTTCCACCCACTTCGAGGATTGCCAAAGCCGTGGAAACGGCATTGTTGGGAGAAGCATCAGGCGACATGCTGGTCTTCTTGCCAGGCGCTCGAGAAATCCGCGAGGTGGAGAATCATCTGCGTCCTTTAATTGATTCACAAGTCATTAAAAACACTGAGGTTCGACCACTTTTTGGAGCCCTCAGCCTATCCGAGCAGATGCAGGTTTTGAAGCCCGGTCCGAAGCGACGGGTGATTTTGAGCACGAATATCGCAGAAACCTCTCTCACAATCGACGGTGTAACCACTGTGGTGGACGGTGGATTGGTGCGCCAAGCGGGGTTTGATGACGTGAGCGGTGTGGATACTTTAAAAACACGAAGGATCAGCCTGGCGTCTGCAAGTCAGAGGGCTGGCCGTGCAGGTCGTACCGAGCCAGGGCGATGCGTACGGGTGTGGTCGGCACAGGAAACGCTTGATTCGTTCGACGCTCCTGAGATGGAAAGACTGGATCTGTCAGGATTTATCCTGTCGTGTCTGAGCTGGGGCTGGACGGATCTTGAGGCCATTGACTGGCTCACACCACCTCCATCGGAACGTCTCAAATCCGCCTTACAGATTTTGTCTAAACTGGGTGCGATCGAGCCTGAATCGAATCGACTGACGTCGATCGGGCGTGCTCTGGCGGCCATGCCGGTGCATCCAAGACTGGGTAGAATCTTGCTGGAAGCCCGACGGCTGGGGCATGTGGCAGATGGTGCGATTGCTGTGGCCCTGATCTCGGAACGCGACTTTCTTACGGACGATGCCGCTAAAAGACTTGCAGGTCGGGCAGGACATAAGTCTGATTTATTGTTGAGATTAGACATTGTCAGGCGGGATTTTGGAGGGCCTCTGGCTGGCATCGACACAGAGGCACTGGCACGAGTCCGCCAGGTGGCGGGTCAGTTGGAACGAATTGCTCGAAACCTGGATTTGGATGATCGACAGTCATTATCAAAACAACTTCCTGGTACAGACTTTGAAGATGACGAGTCGATTCTGGCAAGACTTCTTCTGACGGGGTTTTCAGACAGGGTCTGTCGGCGTACCAAACGTGGGAACCGCACAGCCTTTATGGCGCGTGGGCTGGGTGTGCGGCTGGCCCCGACGAGCCTTGAACGCGACTCGGAATTCTTTTTGGCGCTCGATCCCCGGCGCGAGGAATCGACCATGTATGGGAGCGAACCCGTGGTCAGGGTGGCTTTAGGGCTCCAAAAGGAATGGCTGGAAGATTGGTTGAAAGATCAGATAGAGGTAGTGAAAAGACTGGAATATGACGAGCCTTCAGGCCGGGCCAAGTGGTTTGTAGAGAAGCGGTTGCATCATCTTGTTATCAGCAGTTCGGAGAGTCCGGCGAGCAGCGACGAACTCTCAGACGCATTTCGCTTGTGGGCGGCTGACCATGCAGAGGCATTACTCAGGGAGTCTCCCCAGGTGGCTGAATGGGTGGGGCGTTATGAGACATTGCGTAAGTTGATGCCTGAGAAGGGCTTGCCTGAACCAGGATGGGCCGATGCGGCGAGTGGATGGAGCGTAGGATGCAGGACTCGGGACCAGTTGAGGTCGAGGCCAGGTCTGAGCTGGCTCCAGGCAACTTTGCCGGTCGATGCTGTGCGAATGGTGGAGGAAGAGCTGCCGGAGTCACTGACTTTGCCGAATGGGCGAACGGCGAAGATTGATTACACCTCTGGATTGGATCAGCCTATGATCCAGGCACGGGTGCAAGACTTCTTTGGGTGGCAGCAATCGCCGAGTCTGGCGCGTGGTCGGCTACCTATTTTGCTGGAAATTCTGGCCCCAAATTATCGGCCTGTGCAGCGGACTTTGGATTTGAAGAGCTTTTGGGCAAACACGTATCCTCAAGTGCGTAAGGACTTACGCGGACGATACCCGAAGCACCACTGGCCTGAGGACCCTTGGTCTGCCACGGCTGGCCCTTCGATTCGAAAAAAGCCAGAAAATTAAGGTCTTGAAACTATTCTGCCGAATGAGAATAATAGTGTTATCAATAGGTGCCGTAGCCAAGTGGTAAGGCAGTGGTTTGCAAAACCATTATCCGGCGGTTCGAATCCGCCCGGCACCTCTTTCCGCTTTTTTTACTTTTAAAAATTTTGAGAATTCTTTTCGAGAAGAGTGAGGCTTACATACCCAGTTCTGTTAGGATAGTTTCATCGGGACACGTTCGACTTTTGAGTCTCGCAATCCGTTGAAAGTACATGAAACGTTGCTGGCCATTCTTGCCTCTGATTTTATACAGCCTGAATTTAGGTGGCTGTGGGACTGCAGATTCGTTGAACAAAAGTGGAACTGAAGCAGTCAGGTCTCAGGCTCAGATTCAGGTTCAAAAGCAAGTGCCAAAGGCGACCACTGGAGGTGAGTTGGCAGCCCCGGCTCAGCAAATCATCCAGCAAGTGGAGAAGGTTGTGACACTGGCCGATCCAGGAATTCTTTTGCCTTCTGGAAGTCATTGGAAAATTCGGCAGGGGAAATCGCTGAAGATTGATCGCGATGGGTTGTTTCAGCCTGTTGAGTCAGGGGTGACAGAACTGGAATCCAATGATAGCCAGGGCCGGTTGATCGTTCAGACTGTGCGGGTGAACGAGCCGGAGTCGATTGATTTTGCAAACGATATACTACCCATATTAACTCGTAATGGCTGCAACTCCGGTGGTTGCCACGGCCGTCTGGACGGGCAGAATGGGTTTAAACTTTCTCTGTTTGGCTATGCCCCTGAGCTTGATTTCAAGGCCATTGTCAAGGATTCGGCCGGTCGGAGAGTCGATCGGCTGGAGCTCTGGTCGAGCTTGATTTTATCGAAAGCGTCAGGCACGGTACCGCATGGTGGAGGGCGGGCGTTAGATCCGTCATCGGCTGACTTTACGCGGGTCAAAAATTGGCTCAGTGCAGGAACTCCGGAACATGCTCAGAAAAACCGCCAACTGACGTCACTGAAAATTGCTCCGCAAACCCTTCAGGCAAATCAGGCTGAGAAACATGAAGTTCAAGCCATAGCTGAGTTTAGCGATGGTTCAGAACGCGATGTCTCGGCCTGGTCTAGCTGGAAAACGCTTGACGATCAAGTGGCTCAAGTCGATCCGTTCGGCCGCTTGACAGTCCTAGGAACGGGCGAGACCGATATTGTGGTGCGATATGGCTCGAAGGTCAAAACAGCTCGAATTTCGGTGGCTGGTCCTTCGTTGGAACCATCAGCTTTTGAGTCTCTTGCAAGTGATTCATTTATTGATAAAGCGGTCGCGAGGCATTTGCAGAGGCTGAATATCCCGCCCAGCCCGTTGGCAGACGATGCTGCTTTTTTACGTCGGGCGACTCTCGATCTGGTGGGCCGATTGCCTGAACCTGTGGAGACTCGTCGATTTCTCAAAGAAACTTCCCCCAATAAGCGTCAGCGAGCAATTGCGGAACTTTATAAGGATGCGGACTTTACCAAATTCTGGTCTCTGAAGTTTGGCGATCTTTTACAGATTAGTTCAGCGCGGCAAGGCAACTCAGCGCCTTTCTATCTACTGTGGCTTCAGGATCAACTCGAAAAGCAGGCTCCCTGGGACAAGATGGTTCGCGAGCTTTTGACGACTCGTGGAGATCCGTCGAGCAAAGCTAGTGCTGCCGCAGCCTATAGTCTTGAGAATCTCGATCCCATTGCAGCCAGCCAGCTTACAGCCCAACGGATGCTTGGTATCAGGCTTCGGTGTGCCCAATGCCACGACCATCCTTTTGATGTTTGGACACAGACTCAGTCTCACCAATTCGCGGCTTTTTTTGCCAAAGTCCGACCAATCGCTCCGATGCCTGGCCAGATGATGGGACGCACTCGGATCGGATATTTTCCCGAAGGGCAAGTGGCTCATCCACGAACACAGGAAGCCGTTCAGCCCAAAGTGCTTAGCGGCAATCAACCGACAATCAGTGCAGACACCGATCCTCTGCCCGCTTTGGCGGATTGGGTCACTTCGGCTGAAAATCCGTTCATGGCACGGGCGTTTGTGAACTGGCTTTGGGCTCAGTTTTTTGCGACAGGATTGGTGGACCCGGTGGATGACCTTTCGGCGGCCAATCCACCCACCCATCCTGAGCTTTTAGACGCATTGGGTCGCCGGTTTATAGAACTTAAGTATCAAGTGCGGCCTATGATTACAGAAATTCTTGAGTCGCGGGTATATCAGGCATCTAGCATCCCAAACGCTCAGAATTCCCGATTCGCACGCCTGAACGCATTTCAGTCGCCCCGGATATTGTCGGCACAGCAGCTTGCAGACGCTTTGGCCCAGGCGACCGGGATTCCGAACCGATATGCAAACAAGCCGACCGGAACGCGAGCTGTGGAGATACAAGACCCCTCCACGGGCAGCGCATTGCTTGACACACTAGGCAGATGTGGCCGATTGGAAGCCTGTGTAGCCAGTTCGGGCGGGCGGGCGACGACAAGTCTTCGTCAAAGCTTGCTGTGGATCAGTTCTGACACTGTCGATGGCAAGGTCGGGGCAGTCAGTGGCTATATCCGTCAGATGCTGGACTTGGAGCCAGAGCCAGACGAAATCGTAGAAAACCTTTTCCTGCGAACGGTTTGCCGATTTCCAACGGATTCCGAGAAAAAGCATTGGAATGAAGTGATCGCAACTGCGAAGAACCGTCCAGAGATCGTCGAAGACCTGTTCTGGGCTCTACTTAACACCCGCGAGTTCTTGTTCAATCACTAAACCAGCCATTTTCGGAGAATCGCTCATGCTTCCGATCACGCAACCAGTCCAATTGCGACTCACACGCCGCACCTGGTTGGGCCTGGGTTTAGGTACTTTAATTGGCCCTCAGGCAAGTGGGTTGGCGAACACGGACCCAATTGATGGCAAAAAGCATTCCAAGTCTTGTATTTTGATATGGTTAGGTGGAGGCGCCTCGCACATTGACACATGGGATCCGAAGTCGGATGCCGAAAGTGGTGTCAAAGGCGAATTCAAGACGATTGAAACAGCATTGGCTGGTGTGAGTCTCAGTGAGATCATGCCAAGGATGTCAGGTGTCCTCGATAAAACCGTTTTGATTCGAAGTCTGACCAGTCCTGAGGCGGATCACGATCGAGCCAGTCATCATATCCTGACCGGTTGGCGGCCTAATCCTGCCATGGTTTATCCTTCTGTTGGAAGTGTTTACGCCAAGACTTATGGCGGTATGGCGGGCGCTTTGCCGAATCAGGTGGCCATTCCATCTCGACCTTTGTTTGGAGGCAGTGGGTATCTGAGTTCCGCATTTGATCCTCTGGATATCCCAGGTGATCCGAGCCAGCCGAATTTTCGGGTGCGAGATTTAACTCCTCCTGATCAAGTGACTTACGATCGTCTGAAGCGGCGTCGGGGGATGGTTGATCTGCTGAACAATGGTTCGCAGGCGGGTCAGTCGGAAATCACTCGTGCCAGAGCCTCTTTTGATGATCAGACATATGCGTTACTCACAAGTTCTGCGACTCAGGAAGCGTTCAAAATTCAGGAAGAATCCGATCCAACGCGCGATCAATATGGCCGTAACCCGTTGGGGCAAAGCCTGTTGCTCGCCAGGCGACTGGTTGAGAGGGGCGTTGGTTACGTTACGATCAACGATCGCTCAGGTGGGCTGGGTTGGGATACACACGCTCAGAATTTCCCCTCTCTGAGGGATCGGCTGATGCCTCCTCTGGATCAGGGTCTGGCTGCATTGATTCGGGATCTGGACGCTCGCGGTCAGCTTAACGACACTTTGGTCATTGTTTGTGGAGAGTTTGGCAGAACGCCTAAGATTAACGCTCAGGCGGGCCGCGACCATCATGGCCGGGCCAG
This sequence comes from Candidatus Kuenenia stuttgartensis, assembly GCA_945874095.1. GTDB lineage: Bacteria > Planctomycetota > Planctomycetia > Isosphaerales > Isosphaeraceae > QWQI01. The sequence goes on along the minus strand of CAMCFM010000016.1, from coordinate 8,644 downwards.
TTCCTTGTTGATGGCGGGTGGAGGTTTGAAGAGGGGCATGGTTCTGGGCAGGACGGATCGGAATGGAGTGGCTCCGGTGGATCGGCCAGTGACACCGGCAGAGGTTTGTGCCACGGTCTTTACGTTACTTGGAATCGATCCTGAATCGCGATTCCAAAGCCCTGACGGCAGGCCGATTTCGCTGGTGGATCGAGCCAGCCCGATCTCGGAAATCGTGGCATGATCGAGTCACTTTGACTTTATTTCACGAAGTTCGAGAAAGTTGACGCCGATTGGGTTATGCTTTCTTGAACCACAAAGATTGCTTGTCAAATCTCCCTCCCCTATTCTCATCCCCCGACTGACAATCACATGCCAAATTGGATTGAATCAGAAAACGCCGCCGATTACCGCATCCAGAGCAATGCTGCTGGCCCTCAGGGCAAACTTCCTTTGACTGAGGAAATGCTTAGCCACTGGCCTTCCGGTGACCTTTTTGGGATGAGCCAGAATGCAGGCATGGGCTGGTCGCCTGACCTCACCGCCGGTGACCCCTACCTGATCCTCTCCACCCAGGGCGGATTACGTGCGGAAGATGGTTCACCGATTGCACTTGGGTATCACACAGGTCACTGGGAAATCGGTCTGATGGTGAAGGCGGCCGCACTGAGGCTTCGCGAGCGTGGAGTTCTACCATTCGCAGGAGCTGTTTCCGACCCCTGCGATGGCCGTACCCAAGGCACCGCCGGCATGATGGACAGCCTCCCGTACCGGAACGATGCTGCGATTGTGTTTCGTCGGCTGATTCGTTCATTGCCTCGCCGGAAGGGTGTCCTGGGCGTGGCGACATGCGACAAAGGCTTGCCAGCCATGATGATGGCTCTGGCTGGAACACTTCACCTGCCGAGTGTGATTGTTCCAGGTGGGGTGACTTTGCCACCCACTAACGGCGAGGATGCTGGCAAGGTTCAATCCATCGGAGCCCGGTTCTCGCACGGTGAAATCACCCTGGAAGAAGCTGCTGAGATGGGCTGTCGGGCCTGTGCCAGTCCCGGCGGAGGCTGCCAGTTTCTCGGCACTGCGGCGACTAGCCAAGTAGTTGCCGAAGCTCTGGGAATGACCATTCCACACGCAGCTTTATGCCCGAGCGGTCAGCCTTTGTGGCTTGATATGGCCCGAAGATCGGCTGATGCTTTGATTGGTATGTCCAAGGCTGGAATGACGATGCGCGATGTGCTCACCAATAAGGCGATTGAAAATGCCATGGTGGTTCACGCTGCGTTTGGTGGATCAACCAACCTTCTGTTACACATTCCAGCGATAGCACATGCAGCCGGTTTGAGACGCCCGACGGTCGAAGATTGGGCACGCGTGAATCGCAAAGTGCCTCGGCTGGTCAGCGTTCTGCCAAATGGCCCTTGGTCTCATCCGACCATTCGTGGATATCTTGCTGGAGGTGTGCCTGAGGTGATGCTCCATTTGCGAGCTTTGGGTCTCCTGCATCTGGACTCCATCACGGTTACGGGTCAGACGGTGGATCAAATCCTTACGGACTGGGAAAGCTCTGATCGGCGTAAGGTCTTGCGTGAACTGCTGATATCAGGCGATGGTGTTGACCCGGGTCAGGTGATACTCTCTCCCAAAGCCGCTTATGAGGCGGGCCTGACCAGCACCGTTTGTTTCCCGAGCGGGAATCTGGCTCCCGAGGGATCGGTGATCAAATCCACGGCGATTGATGCCTCTGTGGTGGATGCTGATGGAGTTTATCGAAAGACTGGTCCAGCAAGAGTTTTCACTCGTGAGAAAGAAGCAATTGCCGCGATTAAGGGGCAGTCTGAGAATCCGATCAAGGCAGGTGATGTGATTGTTCTGATTGGTCGTGGGCCGGCCGGTGCCGGTATGGAGGAAATCTATCAGATCACTTCTGCTCTGAAGCACTTAAGTTTTGGTAAGCATGTGGCAGTCCTGACCGACGCTCGTTTTTCAGGCGTATCCACAGGGGCCTGTATCGGCCACATTGGTCCCGAAGGGCTGGCTGGGGGACCGATTGGGAAGGTGCGAGATGGTGACCGAATTCAGTTGGTGATCGACCGGTTGAACTTGACTGGTACGCTGAATCTGATTGGTTCTTCTGAATCCGGTGACCTGGACATTGCGGAAGGGGCAAAAATTCTCGAAGCACGAGTCGTTCATCCGCAACTCTCAGCTGATCCTGAAATCCCTGATGACACAAGACTCTGGGCTGCCCTGCAAACGGCAAGTGGAGGGACGTGGGGGGGATGCGTCTATGATGTGGATGCGATTCTGAAGCGATTGGCAAGATGATTCGAGCATGACTCTAATTTGACACAAGGGTTTGCGGCATGAACTGATCGCAAACCCTTGGACAAAATCATGCTAAATCCACTGGCTTTAAACTTCGATTTAGCATAGTATAATCAATTACAAGAGATCCATACTTGGTTGTTTGAGCGGTGAATTTGTAGATTCGCTTCTCTGAAGTCTGACATTCAAAGCGTGGATGGAGGTTAGCCCGAAGATGTTCACAATCCATCGAATTTCAGGCCGATTGAGACTGGTTTTTCAGGCCTTGATCATCGGGGTGTTCATTGCGACAAGTGCAAGTTCAGCCACAGGTCAAGTTTTGAATCAAGGTCCGGAATATGTGCCTGGCCGATACATCGTCATTTTTCACGATCGGCCGGAACTTGCTCAAAGAACGGTTTCTGAGATGGCGGTTTCAAAAGGCATGAAAATAACGCATGTCTATGATGGTGAAGAGCATCCATTCGGATTTGCTGGCGAGTTTGATGATCATGCTTTAGCACGATTAAGGCTTGATCCCCGGGTGGCCCATATTGAGCAGGACCAAATTGTTCGGGTTCATGCGAAGCCGATCGCACCATCAAAATCGGGCCGGTTGAACGAGCAGGCGAGTACGCGTGGATTGATCGTCAGGCCGAAACCGAAGGGGACCCCTGTGATTCCTCCGCAGACCATTTCTTGGGGCATGGTTCGGATCAATGCGGCGAGCAGTTCCGCAAAGTCTGGTGATGGATCAGGTTCTGTCAATGTGGATGTCGCCGTGATTGATACTGGAATTGACCTGAAGCATCCGGATCTCAAGCTCATGGGTGGCCGCAACTTCACATCGGGTGGTTTCGGCAATTACGGCGATGGGTATGGGCATGGAACGCATGTCGCTGGAATTATCGGAGCTTTGGACAACTCGTTTGGAGTGGTGGGGGTTGCTCCTGGAGCACGACTCTGGTCCGTGAGGGTCATGAATAACACGGGCACTGGCTTGATGTCGGGTGTGATCGCCGGAGTGAATTACGTCACTTCGATCGCAAAAACCATCGAAATTGCGAACATGAGCTTGGGTGGGAGTGAAAGCAAAGCCTTAAGTTTGGCGATGGATAAAGCCATAGCGGCAGGGATCACGTTTGTAGTCGCCTCAGGCAATGAGTCCACCGACTGCCGAATCAGTAGCCCAGCCAATAGTTTAAACAAGGGCTTAATCACGGTTTCAGGAATGAATCAAGACGGAAGTTTTGCAAGCTACAGTAATTACGGCATAAACTTTCTTGATGATTCTGGCGCTGAGAACGGAGTGGATGTGATCGCTCCCGGCACTAATATCTACTCCACTTATAAGGCTGGCACATATTCTACCTTGAGCGGATCGTCCATGGCGACGGCTCACGCCACGGGGGTGGCCGCACTTTGCAAGGTTGCAAACCCGAGCTTTAAACCTCATCAAATCCGCAATTCTGTGATGAAGTCTGCTCCTGCGGGATTTCTTGGTTATAACGGGCTGGCTTTGTTTGGAATCACTCCCTGGAGTGCTACGATTGGCGATCCGGATGGATTTTATGAACCTCTGATCAATGCAGGGGCTTATTGACCAATCGCGATCGACAAGCACTTACGTGAAAAAAACTGGCGATTTTTTATGGGCATAAGTCATTACGGTGCAATGCGTATTGTTCGAGGTGCAAAACGAAGCTGGTGGTGGGTTGAAAGGTTCGCGCTGGTTTGGAATTATCAGGAATCTTGTGGAATTTTGAGGACTGTACGAGTTCATGCATCGTTGATCGTTTGTGGGGTTGGATCATAGAAACGGACTCAGGGTTTTTCGATGAAAATTTTTACGAGTGGTTGGATTTGATTCGTCATGGGCTTACGGCCATGTTTGACAATTACTTTGTAGACGAACGATTGTTTAAGTCATGTTGAACCACTATGATATCGCAACTTCCAAATACGTCCCACCCGATCGAGCGACCTACACATGAGCGAATTTCAAGAAGAGCCTGTTTTGAAAATTCTGACCGACCCCAAAGTCTATCTGGTGGGTCAGCAGGTGACAGATGAATCTGTGATAGCGGAGTTTCTGAGCGATCACGAAGTGGAAAAGTGGACGACTGACACCGAGATGGGTGGCGAGAAACTGGTGGAAGTTGCTGGCCGGTTGTGCTATATGAGTTTTGCCAAACCGAGGCCTGGCGGCAATCATGCTTACATTCACCACATTCTGGAAGTGGGCCATGGGTCGGTTTTGGAACATGCCATTTTCAGCCTTGTGATCACAGGTGTTTCCCGGTCGCTCACTCACGAACTTGTGCGTCACCGTGCTGGTTTTGGTTATTCCCAACTATCGCAACGGTTTGTGGATGAGTCGGACTGCTCGTTTGTTGAGCCAAAGGTGATTGCTGAAGATCCTGAACTTCATGCCATCTGGATCGAGTCAGTGCGGTCCGCTCAGGAATCGTATAAGAAGCTGTCGGATGGGTTGGCAGCGAGAATGGCCGATATTGAAGATCGGACCCTAAGGCGAAAACGGGCACGTGAAGCGGCTCGGAGTATTTTGCCGAACGCCACAGAGACGAAGATTTTTGTGACCGGTAATGCACGTGCACTGCGTCATTTTGTCGAGATGCGGGGCTCAGAGCATGCCGACGCCGAGATTCGACGACTGGCTGTGGCCGTTCTGAGAGTACTTCAGGAAGCATCACCTAACTTGTTTGGCGACTATGTTTTAACAGACCAGGGTGATGATTCCGTGGCGATAGACACACCTTTCAGGAAGGTTTGACTTGAAGAACGTCGCTACAGGCGTGGAGTTTTTTTAATACGGAACATCTGAACCTGACTTGATTGTCGTTTCAGCATGATCCGCGATTGAGACTCTGCTCCGTTAAAACAGCTTTCAGATATGCGTTGCCATGCTTATCGCAACGCATCTATTTTGCTGGTAAGTGATTTTGCTTTGAAACGAGATGAGTTCTGATTGTGCCGTGTATGATGTTGAAAATCAACGCAAAGCAGGTTGTTGAATCGAATTGTTGGATTGGCGTAAACAGGTTGATTTTGATGCAGGAATCAGTTGGGAACCCTTGCTCAATTAGGTTGTTACGACGACTTGGCGACTGTTTGAAAATCACGGGATTCGATTGAAGAAATCGAAAAACCATGGAAAGCATGCGATGAAATTATTGTCATTAGTAGTCATTATTATCGTGGAAATGATATACTGCTTTCACGAGATGTTTATGGACAGCTTTTTGTGCTTTCAGGCAGTGAGTGGTTCAAGTTGACCGATCTTCGGCCTTCTCGATCACCGGCGTGGAAGTTTGAGTAGCGAAAAGTTAGATAACCCGAATTTCAGGAAATCACAACAATGCGATTTAAACTCGCTACTATGGTAGCATTTATGGGCGTATTGCTCGCCCAGATTTCTGCCGCGAATGCGGCTGTTATCTACTCCAATCTGGGTACTCCAGATTCAAGTTCCAGTGTAGCAATTGGCTACAATAGCGTCGTCAACAGCAACGTCTACTATGCTCAAGGCTTTACCACGGGTGCTGGGCTTTTTCTGCTCAATTCAGTGGACTTGGCGCTGGGTGTGACGGGGTTTGGCAACGGTTCTCCGCTGCTTCAAATCTTTTCGGATAACTCAGGGAAGCCTGGCACGGCTTTAGCTGCCAGCTTCACAAACCCGACATTCGGGGCCCAGGCTGTTTACAACTTGAACTTGGCCACTGCGTTTTCGTTGTCGGCCACGACAAGTTACTGGGTTGTACTGTCGGACTCAACAGCCGCCAGCCAGACCAAGTTTAACTGGTATTATTCGGATTCTTTCACCCAACCAACAGCCCAGAACGGGTCAGGTCTCACGTACCTGGCTGGTGCAAGGTCGTTGAATGGTGGTTCCACCTGGGCAACCAACGATGCGTTTGCCTTGACAGCCATCACACTCAATGCCACGGCTGTTCCTGAACCATCCACTTATGCCATGGCCGCGTTGGCCTCGAGCATGATGGTGGTTGTAGCACGCCGTCGCAAATCCCCGATCGCCTGATCAGTCGATTTGGATTTCGCTGTCAGTCCCGTCATAATGAGACTGACAGTAACAGTTTGGTATCCATTCCCTTGCAATTTAAGGATGAGTTAATTGTTCCCTGACCGGTTGGGATTTTGACCTTCCAGTCAATACGCATGTGAAATGTTACAGCGAATTTATTTGCAGCGGTTTTCAAATCAAATCCAAATCCCGCCATGTCAGGGGAAATGGCTTACGTAGCAGGTCCCAAAAGTGGCAAACGCCGACGGCCCCGCATTTTTGGCGCGGAGCCTTCGACGTCTGGCGAAAAAAGTTCTGATCTGATTCGTATCAGATGAACTTGCTGATACCAATCTTGTCAGCGAATGACTGGAAGACACTCTTTGACTTGGCTGGCTTGGCCTGAACCATGCGGTTGGCCTGAGCTTGATTGACATCCGCAATCAAGGCCGGCTTGGGCTGATTCATGTTGGCTGCACCTTTCAGAACGGGCGTACCCGTGGTGCCGGTTGGCTTGGGCGTACCCAGCCCACCTGAGGCAAGTCCCTTAATGGCGGCCAGAAGGGCGGCCTGGGTATCGCTTGCAGAAGGAGTGGACGTTGTCGTTCCAGTTGATCCCGTGCTTGAGCCTGTTGTCACACCTGTGTTGACTGGTGTCGCCTTGGCTGCTGCAACGTTTCCAGCGCTGGAAGTGTCAGATGAACCGGACGTGCTTGGCTTGCTGGAGGCCTTGGGCTTCATCCTTGGAGGAACACCATCAAACAGCACGTAAGTTGGATCTATCCGATCATTCAGGCCCTTGTTTACACCATATTGGGAAGGCGAGAAGCCCTTGAATTTCTTCAGAGTGCTCTGCCACTGGGTGCGTGAAGCATAGACCCAGTTATAGTTCAATGTGGTGATGGCGTTATAGTTTCGGACAGCTTCTGGATCCAGCAGGTAAGTGTTGGCAGAGGCCCGTGTCCGGTCGATGATCGAGAACGCATCAGGCTTCGGCAGCAGGGTTTGTGCCATCACCTTGATCTGATCCATTGTGATGAAGCCGTTAAGCTGACCATCACCGGCATAGTCAAAGAAATTGAAGCGGCGAGCCAGAGTTCCGGCAGGGTTCGGCACGTTATTGTAAGCGGTTACACCCACATCGAAGGTGGCTGTACCGCCCAGCAGACGAGCCATTGAGCCCGCTTCAGCCATACCCATGGCACTGCTGTTATCGACGAAGTATTGCAGTTCAGACGCGGTAATCATACCGTTCTTATTGCTGTCGATCACAGGGAAGGTGCCATTCTTGAGCAACCACTGGATGGCCACTTGACCTTCAATCGCAGCGATGGCGTTACCGACATCGATACGGCTGTAGGAATTGGCTGTCTGAGGCATGCTGGCGAGATCCAGGTCGCTCAGTTCATTGTAATTGACTGGAACGGCTGTCCATTGAAGGATTGAATTCACCCCGTCAGGATTCGCATAGGTGGTGAGATCCTTCAACGCTTTCTGGCCGTAGTTCAGGGTTCTGGCCCCGACAGGCTGGGTCAGATAAGCATCGGAGGTGGCCCCGACCTTGTTCAGGGAGATCCAGTAATTCAAGGCCGAGGTCACCACAGCGAATGATCCGGTGGTTACGGCCGCTGACATGGATGTTCCCGCTTCGTCAAAGACGAGAGGGTCGTTGCCCCGGGTGGAGCTGACCTGGGCGAACGTCGGTACATCGACAGCCGGAGCCATGTAATCGGTTGTGATACCGGAATTGCTGGCGTAGAGGATGTCGTCTGCATAGAAGTTGCCTTGCCCATTCATGAGGGTGGCAACTTGCCCGGTTCCGACACCAGTGGTGGTGCTGGAAGTGGTACCAGAGAACTGTACCGGAATGAAGGACCGTGGATACGCCCCGACATTCGGATCCATCGGATCTGAATTAGGCGTCAGATAGAACGGCATGGCCGTTGTCCCGCCTACGGAGACCACTTCATTCAGAACGGCAGGCATGGACATGCCGTTGAAATCGCCAGTGGTGGTGCTGGTCGTAGTGGAGCCCTGCTGCTGTCCATATTGACCAGCGGCAGCCACCGTGGTGATGCCCATTTTGCGGATCTTGGAGAGCTGCTGCTTGAAGCTGGCTACAACCTGAGGATAAGCCTGATAGGCCTGACCTTCTGTTGGGAAAGTGGTTTGAGTACCCCAGGCCATGGTTGACCCGATCACTCGATCCTTCTGACCCGGACGAACCGGGTCGTTCACATAAGGATTCTTACTGAGATATTGGAGGGCCTTGAAGATGGCCTGATTGGAGGTATATCCCAAAGTGCCAGTTGCCTGTGA
>CAMCFM010000015.1 GCA_945874095.1 Candidatus Kuenenia stuttgartensis | reverse complement strand
CGTCCCTGCCATTCTTCGGAGGCTTTGGCCCACTCACAACAGGTCCGTCTGTGCGATCAATCACAAGAATTCCATCCCCTGATTTTGTGGCCGCCATAGCTGCCAATTCTGCATCCTGAAACTCAAGTGCCTGACGCCATACGGTCCTGTCAATCGGCTCAAGCCAGCCTGTTTGGTCTCGTTTCTGGAAATATCCACTGACCCATGCCGCTTTCACTCGTGAGTCAACAGCAGATGTGATTAATGCAATCAGCCCACCTTCACCATGCCCAACCACAACAAGCGGCTTTCGTGGTTGATCTTTGACCAATTTCTGATTTTGAAGGCTGTCCAACAGATGCAACCCATGAACCACAGCATCCACTTCATATCCTACAGGTGTCCTGCCTGTCTCCCAACCCATCCTCCAAATCCATTCGCGATGCGACAGGTTGGTAAATCGGACCTTGGAATCGCCTGAAAACTTATCGTCTCGGTTCAGCAGGGTCGGGATCAGGATTCTTCCACCCGCTTCAGCCAATCGAGCTGCCAGGCCGCTTCTTGGATGATCAAAAGATTCTAATCCTGCCAGAATTTCAGGACCCTCATCTGCATCGCCCATCACGATTCCTGAAAATTTAATTTCCACTGAGCTATCGATCGGCTCGACCATCAGGCCTTCCATCCAGGTATCTTCAAACACAGGCCAGCGAACACGATCGACCCGAACTTTAGATGATAATGCTACTGATCCAGAATGGGACGTATGTTCAGAAGATAATGTACCAAGCCTTTGAAGCTCTGCATGAGCAGCAGGTGGTTCCACTGCTCCAATTGTTTTCGTAAGTCGTAAAAAGCGGGCACGTTTTTCTTCAGGGCTCGAAACACTTTTAAGCCAGGCTCTGTCACGCGTCTGGAACGAGTTTTCCAACATGTAATCCAAATGTTTGTGAATTCCTTCGACCATTTCCTTAGCTGGATCTGCGGGTACATTCCAGACTTTTGTACCTGGCAATGGCGACAAGTTTGATTCCTGAAACTGCGCGAAGGTCATGAATGAAGCAACCTGAATCATGATCAGGCACAGGAAGATTCTTTGAATCTTTTGCGAAATCGTCATTTTGGCGAATTCCAGTCCATGTGAGAAGGGGGGAGGGGCGTACCGTTCATAAAATTGCTCATCAGTTTTATGAATTTGTTAAGTTAGAAATAACAGGCATCTGTCGTGAACTCAAGCAAGTTCCAGATTTTTTTGTCAAATTCTTGGCTTCTCACGACTTTTGATCTTGGCGAAACCTCCTGGATGCGTTAAATTGTAAGGGTGATTGTAGTTTAGACGTCCCTGAACCAGTCGTCAGCCACTACATCTAAAGCCAATCAGACAAACGTATTGGCTCGGTTCGCAGCCCGTCAGGGAGGACGGCACGCAATGGAACTTCTGGCACTCGTTGAATCACCCGACCACGTCTGCTGCCGATACAGAATCAAGGCTTTTGAGCCGTTCCTCTCGCGTTTCGGAATTCGTTTAACATATGAATCCATCGAGTCGAACCCCGTAAAGCGTCTCGCCCAGATGCTCAGAACAAGCCAGTACGACTCTGTTATTCTTCAACGTAAACTTCTCGATGGACTCAGTTTCCAAGCACTTCGAACGGCCTCCAAGAATCTGATTTTCGACTTCGACGATGCTGTTTTGTATCGCGACAGTTATTCCCCGAAAGGCTTACACTGCGTCAAACGTCAACGCCGATTTGAGCGAATTGTGAGTCAGGTGGACACCGTTCTTGCTGGAAATTCGTTTCTCGCCAATCGGGCAGAGAATTTTGGAGCCAAGGCTTCCAACGTGCATTTTATGCCCACTTGTATCGATCTGGCAGCATATGAATATGATCGAACACGCACTCGACTCCGGCAAGACGACCGATTCGTGATGGTTTGGATCGGATCATCAAGCACATTAAAAGGTCTGGAAGCCACCCAAAAGCTTTGGGAAGCGATTGGAGAACTTATCCCAAACGCTTTAATGCGATTAGTTTGCGATCGATTTCCGAATTTCAGAAAGCTGGACACTGAGAAAGTCCAATGGACACATGCCAGTGAGATTTCTCAAATCGTATCCGCCGATATAGGGATCAGCCACGTACCTGACGATCTTTGGAGCCGCGGCAAATGTGGCCTGAAAGTATTGCAATATCTTGCTGGAGGCTTGCCTGTTTTAACAAATCCAGTGGGTGTTCATCAAGAGATGGTAAAGTCTGGTACAAACGGTTTTTTGGTTGATAAGCCACGAGAATGGCTGGAGGCGATCCACTGGCTCAGCAAGAATCGCGATTCTAGTACTAAAATGGGCCTGAATTCCACAGAAACGATTAGGAATGGGTATGACGTTGCGGATTGGGGATTGCATTTTGTGGATCGCGTCATGCCGGGCGCCGTTGCCCCCATTTCCATGGAAGAGATTCAAGCGAATCTTCATTTACAAACGTTGTCAAAGCCTTCCCGCGAATGGATGATTGACCGCGAAATGCATAAGTACAGTCAAACAAACGGTCATCATTGCGAAATCAAGGCGGGTAGGGACGTGAATTCATGAATGCCACAAAATTGGAGACATCGCGCCCGAGTCGTCGATATTACAGCCGCAAGCAACTGTTTGGGATGCTCGGATGGTCATGGATCCAGATTGAAAATGTCGGTTGGTGGATACGCGAAGAATGGTTTGAGCGAATCGCAGGACCTCATGGACTGAAATGGAAAGACTGGAACCATTCTGGCGTATTAAGGGTGATTAAAGACGGTCCATTACGAACAGTTTACCACGTTCCAATCGGTGATTCTGGAATTTACATTAAGCATTATCGAGTGCCTGGTTTGCGAACAAAGGCAAGGCAATGGATCAGAGGTGGAAAAGCACGCAACGAGGGTGATAAGGCTCTTCACCTGGCTGCTATTGGAATCCCGACCATCAATCCGATTGCATTGGGTGAAGAGCGAAAATTCGGATTGATTTATGAAAACTATCTTGTGACCGAAGAAATTGAGGGTGTGGAACCGCTCGACAAATTTCTTGAACAGACGCTTTGCACTTTTGAAGCCACAAGAGTTCACAAAATCCGTCGTCTCATTAATGAAGAGTTGGCAAGACTCTGCGCAAGACTTCATAAATCAAGTCTGATTCATGGCGATTTTCATCCTGGAAACCTCTTGATTAAACTTGACGAAAACGATCATCCATTATTGGTCTTGATTGATCTGGATGCGTTGCGACACCGTGGAGTTCCACTGAGGCAGACAGAGATTCGTGACAATCTGGCTCAGTTAAACAATTATTTCTGGTCCCGATCAAGCAGGGCTGAGCGATTTCGGTTTTTGGAGAGTTACCTGAAATACAGGCGTCGCAATAATCCACTGGCTCCCGTCAATGTGGCTCGATTTGCCCGTGATATTGAGACAGCGACACGAACCTGGGCTGAACGACTTTGGAGACGATGGGCCAAGCGAGGTCAAAGCACGAACAAATATTATAAAACGGTGACTGCGCCCAGCACATGGGCTGTACTGAGCAGAAAGATTGATCGTGACCACATTAAATCCATAGTCGAAGATCCTGAACGGCTGATTTATGCACCTGATGCTGTCATACTCAAACATTCTCGCTCATCCACTGTTGCAGAAGTGACAATCCGGACCACAGAGGGTGATCAACGAGTTGTCATTAAGAAAATACCCACCTTGAAACCTGCAGAATTCTGGTTCGGCTGGGCCAGAAGCCCACGAGCCTGGAGGGCCTGGAATGCGGCTGGGCACCTGGTGGCCCGAGGCATTCCCACTCCCTTGCCACTGGCTTATATTGCTAAGGGCAGCCCCGGAACATCCAGCGGACTTGCAAAGATCAGCCCTGCCGCCACTTTCACCATTCTGGAGCGTCCTCCAGGTATGGTCTGCCTGTCACAGCACATGGAAAAAACGCTGGTTCACCTGCCATTGCATTTGCAAATAAAAGTGCTTTTAAACTCCGTGGAAGCGACTGCTAAGGTTGTCCGTCACATGCACGAAATGTCGGTTTCTCATCGGGATATGAAAGCCGCAAATATTCTGGTCAGGCTGCTTGATGATGGTTCATGGCGTGAAATGGTATTGATCGATTTGGTAGGTGTGAGTCTGCATCATCCCTTGCCTCATCATTTGCGTGTCAAAAATCTGGCTCGCCTGGCTATTTCTTTTCAATCTCATGGGCTATTCCACAACACGATTGCACTAAGGTTCATCCGTGCCTATTTGCCGCTCGCCTATCTACCAAAGAAGGCGTGGAAAGAGCTTTGGCGCGATGTTCAGGCTGAAGTGGATCGTAAAATCCGTCGAAATACACGCAGCGGCAGACCGCTCAGCTAATTCCCTACAGCATTTGAGAATTCAGGACATCATCGTGCATTTATATCATCCAATACGGCTGTTTTTGATGCTGGCTTTGATCGCCCCATTTCAGGGCTGTGCCAGCGCGAATAAACGCCCTACAGAGCTTTTGCCAACCCGGTCCACTTATAGAACCGGGCCGTTTGCAATCCATTCCCATAAGGCGATGCGACATAAAGATCCGATTGTTCAAGAGTTGGAGTCTCTCACTCGCGAAGTGGCGGCCAGAATTGGTGGTCCCATGCCAGGCCAGGATAAAACGGTAGATGTTTATATACTGGCTGATGAGCCAAGTTTTCAGCACTTTCTACACTATTACCATCCAGAGTTACCATCGAGACGCGCCTATTTTATTGCCACAGAAAAAAGCCGATCGGTTTACACTTATCAAGGTGATCATTTGATGGAAGATATCCGTCACGAATCCACACATGCTTTGGTAAATCTAACCCACCCCGGCCTTCCTTTATGGGTCGACGAAGGATTGGCAGAAGCTTTTGAACATCCTGATCGAGACAAAACACCTGACCCGCACCGCGAACGATTTCTCTCGGATATCAATTCCGGTTTCAAGCCTGATTTAAAGCGACTCGAGTCTATGGATGATGTCCGGAAATTCACTCCACGTGATTATCGAGAGGCCTGGGCCTGGGTCGAGTGGGGCTTAATCGGTCCAAAGGATTCGACCAAGGCATTTCGTTCATATCTTGATGATGTGATGAGGCTTGGAGAGTCTGAGTCCGTCGTTGCATTAAAGCCTCTTTCAACACGATGGTCTGAGGCCAACCCTGAGATGAAATTACCACAGACAGCCATGCTGGCCTGGATTGGCGAACAAAAGCAGGTCGGTGAAGTGGCTGCTAAAGCACCGGTTGACATAGATATAAAACAAACACGTTTACAGAATTCAGAAGTTGAAAAGCAATCTTTAGAAACAAAACGATCGACATTAAGTACAACACGGCAAAAGCAAAGCATGCTGGGGCGATTATATAGTAGCCTTTTTGGTCAATCGAAATAATCGTGTAAAAACAAAAGATCAGTGGATCTGGCGTTTGCTGATCCAATGATCTTTCGTGATACAACTATTTACAGAAGATTACCCTAATGCCAGTGTTTCAACGTCGTGGTTGGTAATTTGCTCTGCGCCGGTATCGGTGATATGATAATTGTGTTCGATACGTATTCCGCAGATGCCTTTTTCATAAATCCCTGGCTCGACGGTGATCACTTCGCGGCCGATCAGTGTTTCTGGGCTTCTGGCGACGAAAAATGGTGCTTCTGGATGCATTAATCCGACACCGTGCCCGGCATGCCCCAGCATCCCGCCCGGGAAACCAGCTTGTGCAATGGCTCGCTTGACAGCCTGCTCGATAGCTGCCGCTCCGCTACCTGTACGCAGGTGCGCAAGAGAAGCATGCAGAGCTTCCACACAAGCTCTATGACGCAACCAAAGTTCCGTGGGCGGTCGATGGCCGATATATTTAGTCGCTGCAATATCGGCTCTGTACCCATTTACGACCACAGAAAAGTCGAGCAAAACCAGTTCGTCTGCCTGAATCATTCGGTGGCTTGGAGGCCCCCCAACGTCTTCACATCTCGGCCCTGAAACGACGTCTCCATAAAGCCTTACAGGATGGCCAGCAAGCCTGTTGGCTTCGGTTTGCATGACCATGAACAATTCCATTTCCGTCATTCCTGGCTGAATTTTTGTCCAGGCATGGTCCATGACCCGACTCACAATTGCTCCACAGGTGCGCAGCAATTGCAACTCATCTTCGTCCTTTTGAATTCTCATTCGTCGGACGACAGGATCAATATCAGTAATTGTCTCTCGACCCAGCTTATCCGATATGGACCAAAATGCAGCCCCAGGAACGCGAGCCAGTGAGGCTCCCACTCGGCTGGCCTTATGCGATTCAAGCTCTTTTCTGGCCTCTTCCAATATCAGTGCCCGTCGGTCTCCAGCAGGTTCGATCCCACGATACCATGTGACACATCGTTTTTTTTCTGTATGAGCGAGTTCTGCAAACGAGTCCAGCAAATTGTCGTGCACCAGTGTGCATTCATTTGGCGTCATCACCAAAAAAGCGGATGCACTATTGGCTTGAAATACATGTTCAGGAATATGGAAATTTGCAAAATAAGCCAGTTGATCCGCTCCACCTGCAATAATCACATCAGGGGTTGGATCAAGCCTTGAAAACAGACGTGCCCGGCGAGCCTGACAGCCCTCTGCAGAAAGGTCAAAACGATGGGGCTGCAATGTGAGAGAAATCGGACCGGTTTTTGAGGTGGCTTCCATGATTTTATGTCAGTTCAATGAATTGTTATGGTGATATGAATCGAAAACGGGCAGGCCATTTAAATCATTAAAAGCCTGCCCATCAAATCAAGGGTTGATTATAGAGGCTTGATCCACATGTTCCGGAATGAAACCGAATTGCCATGATCCTGAAGCAAAATTGGCCCTGGCAGACCAGGCTTCATGTCAAGCCCGCCTGGAGTCACTGAAATCGGCTTGTCGTCAAGAATTTTCTGACCGTTCTGGATCACCGTAATCCGTGCCTTTTCCACTTCCTTGCCGTCTACCACCTTGGCCGAGCGGAAAGTGATGTCATAACTCTGCCATTCCATTGGTTTGCGGCAGGCATTCACAGCTGGAGCGTATTGCTTGTAAATTGCCCCACAGTCGTTGTCCTGCGACTTAAGACCATAGGAATCCAGTACTTGAAGCTCGTATCGGCCAGCTTGATAAACTCCACTGTTACCACGCCCTTGGCCCGTCGCTTCAGGCATGTATGGTGTGCGAAATTCGACGTGAAGCTGGTAATTGCTGAACTGTTCGGCTGTCCTGACATCGCCAGAACCACCTTTGCAGGTCAAAACGCCGTCTTCAAAAGTCCAGCCAATCGGATCACCATTTCTTTTGGTCCATTTTGATTTTGAATCCTTATCCTTTCCCAGAAGAACAATTGCGCCCGTTGGAGCAGGTGCGCATAGACTATCTTCCGCAGAATGGACGACCATTGTCAGGCTCATCAGGCATAATAGAGCAGTGGCAAGTGATTTGAGATGGTGACGCATGATTCAGGTTCTCGATGGTTGGAGCATGTTGCGAATCGGGGCGGCCAAAGAACTGACCTTAGAGGCTAGTCTATCGGTACGTATGGCAGACGCAAGACTTCATCCCAATGAATCATTCGCTACTCGACTCGCAGATCTGTTGGAACTCATTGTAGATCAGGGATTTGTGAAATGACTGGTGCTGAAAAAAGTCGTCAGATCGCATGCGGAATCGACTTGGGAACTACCAACTGCGCCATCGCCTGGGCCGATTTCAGCCCTGGTAAAGCGCAGATCAAGCCCCTGATTCACCCTGTCGAACAATATGTCAGTCTAGGAGAGCTTCAATCTCGAACCATGCTTCCATCGACTCTCTATCTTATTGCTGATGGAGAACTTACGGAAGATTCAATTCGATTGCCATGGGCTGAGACTTCCCAAATGATCGTTGGCGAACTGGCACGCGTACTTGGCCCTAAAGTGCCAGGCCGATTCGTAGTTTCGGCCAAGAGCTGGCTCTGCCACGACCGTGTCGACCGTTCCTCGCCGATCCTACCCTGGGGCGCTCCACCAGAGTCTCGAAAAATTTCGCCCGTCGAAGCTGCCGAGCATGTGCTGAACCATATCCGGCAGAGCTGGAATCAGCTCCCAAATCGCACTAATCTGGAAAAACTGCCACTGGTTCTGACCGTCCCTGCTTCGTTTGATGAAGCTGCCAGAAGGCTTACAGTCGAAGCTGCCCGAAGTGCCGGGCTCGGCGACAATCTAGCCTTACTGGAGGAGCCTCAGGCCGCATTTTACGCCTGGATTGCCGATCACCCGAACAGTTGGCAAAAACATCTACAAGCAGGTGAGACTATCCTGGTGTGCGATGTAGGTGGTGGTACGACTGACTTTACACTGATTTCTGCGATTGAAGAAGCGACTGGTCCCGGGTTCGAACGGGTGGCCGTTGGCGACCACCTGATGCTGGGCGGGGACAATATGGATCTGACCCTGGCGCACCTTGTGGAAGGACGTTTGGGTCAGAGATTGTCAGTCGATCAGTGGACAAGCCTGAGGGCTCAGTCGCGGTCCGCCAAAGAACGCCTTTTAAGTGACCATCCGCCTGCAAATATGCCGATTGGGATCACCGGTAAAGGCTCGCGGGTGGTGGGGGGCTCGATGTCAGCCACAGTCACTCGCGACGAGGTTTTAAATACGATTTTAGAAGGTTTTTTCCCGGAATGCCGACTGGGCGAGCGGCCTGCCCAAGCAAATCGAGCTGGTTTTCAAGAATTTGGCTTGCCATTTGAGCAAGACGCGGCAGTCACTCGCCATCTAGCCTCGTTCCTTGGTTCGGTTTCACCAGATTTACTACCTTCCGCCATTTTATTTAATGGGGGAGCATTAAAGCCTGCAATCGTGCGGGATCGGATCGTAAAAACCTTGAAATCATGGCTGGTGGAAGCCGGTAAAGATCCGGAGAAATTAAGGGTGCTGGATAATCCTGATCTCGACCTGGCGGTGGCTCGCGGGGCAGCTTATTACGCAGCCGTAAAGCAGGGCGGGGCAGGGCTTAGGATGAAAAGCGGTCTGGCCCGATCACTATATGTCGGTTTGCAGAATTCCGCTGATATTAATTCTGTGGACTGGCTTTGCGTGGTCCCTCGTGATGCTGCAGAGGGCGAACCGATTGTTATCCAAGGACCTGAATACCAATTGATGGCAGGGCGAAAGGTGGCATTTCCGCTGGCAACCAGCTCAATAAGGCCACAGGACAAGCCAGGGGATTTATTACCAAATGCAACTTTGGGCCTGCGAGTGTTAGCGCCTCTGGAAGTAGAAATCAAGGTTGGCCGAAAAGCCAAGTCAGAAAGCGTTCCAGTCGAGTTGCAATCGCAAGTCAATGCCATTGGGACGGTTGATCTTTGGTGTGCATCAAAATCAGATCCACGCAAATGGCAGTTGGAAATTGGAACACGAAAGATCGGAAAATCGGAACTGGGAGAGACTGATAACAAGGCTGGAAATGTGGATGCGCCGGAGTCTGCGGGCGTGATTGATCAAGCTCGTTTAGATTTGGCAAAAAATCAGGTTGAAATCGCATTTGCCAAAACGAAGGCTGATGAGGAAGACGGCCCATCGAGGCTTGTAAAACGACTCGAAGACCTTCTCGATTCTGACAAAACCGCCTGGCCTGCATCCACATGCCGAACGATCTTTGAAACACTTAGAGCCATTCCAGAAGTTCGAAAAAAATCGCCAGGCCACGAATCACGCTGGCTGAATCTCGTTGGATATGCATTAAGGCCAGGGTTTGGCCAGCCAGCTGATGAACAGAGACTCAAAAGCATTTGGTCCCTATTTGGAGCAGGCCCATTAAACCCGAAGGAAATTCAGGTCTGGGTCGAGTGGTGGGTCCTCTGGAGACGTTTATCGCCTGGATTAAACCGGTCTCAACAAGACGAAATCTGGAGAAGGCTTCAGGGCGTACTCATCGGCTCTGGCAAAAAACCTGATAGAAAAATATCGACTCAAGAATTTGGCGAGATGGTCCGGACAGCAGCTTCACTGGAGCGTCTGGATGCATCCATGAAAATGCAACTTGGAACCACATTGATCAAAAATTTAAAGACAGACCCGTCACAGGCTCCGGCATGGCTTTGGGCGCTGGGCCGAATGGGTTCCCGTCAGCCACTTTATGGGCCATTAAGTGGGGTGATACCCGCCACTTCCATGAAGCCCTTGATCGACGAACTTCTCAATTTTAACCCTGAAACACAGAGAGCTAAAGACTCATTGAAATTGGCTTTATTAATGATCGTCAGAAAGGATCATGACCGATCTCTCGATTTTGATGAAAATCTAAGAATCAAGATCCGAGCCTTGCTTATCCAAAACGGAGCGAGCGAGACAGAAACCTTGGGATTAATCGAATATCATCCACTTGGGCGAGATACCACCGAAGCGGCTCTGGGCGAGAGCCTGCCGATTGGATTAAGTCATAAGAATTCAGATAAAGAATAAAATATTTCTGCAATTACATCACAAGAAAAAACCCCATTCTCGAATATCGTAGAATGGGGATTTTTATTTATAGACTTCGTATGAATGATTGATCGCAGGATCAGCCTTTGTATTCAGCTCCACGATAACGTTCGAGTAATTTCTTGGTTGAAACAATTCCGGCTGGTTCCGGTGTCTCGTTACCTTCGTATTCGATCCCAATCCAGCTATTGTATCCAGCATCGGTGACAATTTTCAGGATCCGCCCGAAGTCCATATCCCGCTCATTTCCTGCGGCATCAAACACTAACGACTTCGCAGAAACACCCTTGGCATAAGGCATCATCCGAGCGATTGCTTTGTAGATATCAATCGTATGCTTGCCATTCTTATCGCGTGGAAAATTGCCAAAGTCGGGCAGTGTACCAAAGTTCGAGCTACCTACTGCTTTGATCAGAGCGATCAGGCTGTCAGGGTCGGACGATGGGCCACCGTGATTTTCGCAAATGATTTCAATTTTATTTTTTGCCCCATATTCAGCCAGAGCGCCACATGCTTCTGATGCTGGAGCGGTTTTGGTGGGAGAATAATTGCTCCCCGTATTAATACGAATCGCATGACATCCAATCAATGCAGCGGCATCCACCCATTTCTTATGATTTTCCACGGCCTGATTACGCTTCTCAGCGTTTTCTATTGAGAGATCGCCTTCAGCATCAATCATGATCAGAACATTCGTCACACCATGATCGGCGGCTCGTTTTGCAAGCTCTTTTAAATATGATTCATCACGGACTTTATCTTTAAAGAATTGATTGACATATTCCACGCCATCAATTCCAAATTCTATTTTGGCCATTTTAGGGAAATCAAGATTCAGGTCAGCCGTTTTCGCTTTATCAGCGAACAAACGCTTGTGAAGTGACCACTGGGCCAACGAGATTTTAAAGTCGCCGATTTTGCCGGCTGAAGGCTTCCCAGACTCGTCTGCTGCGATGCTGATATTGCTGAGAACAGGCGATAAAGCGGCAGCAAGACTGAGTCGACCGATTTGACGACGGTTGAATTTTGAGTTATTCATCGTTCGAGATTCTCCCTGAAAGGTGGACAAACGTTTTGGAGCAGACTAGGAATAGAGCGTTGTCAAAATACAATTCCACACGAAATTGTACTCAATGGAAATACCAGCCAAGAATCACGCATAAGCGACATCTTTATCATCAAGACCGGTCTTGAGGGCCGTCGCGGCATCCCCAAATCGTTCAGGCCCCGTAAACCCATAAAACTTCTCAGCCACAACCAGGTGCGGTTCAAGCGTACAGAAGCCACGATATCCATGCATAACAGCATCGGCGATAAGCTTTGGAATCTGCCCCTCACCTTCACCGGCTGGAACACATTTATGGGTCTTGGTGCAATAATCTTTGACATGAAAGTGGCTGACTCTGGGCCTGAGCAGTTGCCACGCCTGATCGATATCCTGTCCCACTTCCAGATAATTGGCTGGGTCAAAAGCGTGGCCCAGAACTGTGCTATCTACAGCAGTAATCAGGTCGTGAGCCCGTTCCGCCGTATCTCCGTAAATCCCTTTCTCATTTTCCAGAAAGAGTTTCATGCCTCGTTTTTCAGCAATACTGGCCAGAACTTTCATACGCTTGACGACTTCGTCGCGATGGATTGCCGGATCATCGCCTTCTGGCATATAAAAGCTGAAAATCCGAATCCTTGGAGCCTGGTAAAACTCGGCAATTTTCAACGCAATCTCATAACGCTCCAAGTGAGGCTCGAACGGATCAGTGATTTTAATCTTGCCGATCGGAGAACCGATTGCACTCAGTCCAAAACCACTTTGGCGTAACTGATTACGGAAATCCTGATGTTCCTCTTCAGTGAGGTCAAGGACATTCTTGCCATGAATCGAACGAAATTCGATGTGGCGGATTCCATGACGCGCCAGAACGGCAATCTGTTCTTCCGGCTGAGGTGAAATCTCGTCAGCAAAAGCACTTAGTGTAATCATGGGTTTGTTGCAGATTCGACCTGGGAGGAATGGTGATGAGACTGAAACGAGAATCGGTTTAGCGATATAGACAAAAATAACGAGTGCCAGCGAAGTTCGCTAGGGGGTGGAATTCGTAATCCGTCCTGTTACGATACATTCCATGCTGTAGGATTCTAGCAAAAGTACGATTGCGGGAAGGGTTGACGACTCATGATCATCGAATGGATTACCACTTTTCTCATCATACTCTCAGGGCTATGGTTCCTGACGGAAGTCCTTCAGTCCTCTTGGTATGAGTCTGTTGTGACGAACCTGATCCCACGACTTCTGATCGCCTCGGTCGTCCTCACCGCTGTTCAGGTGACCTCCCACCTGCGGATGGAAACCATGCTCGACGAAGGCTTGCCTTACCTGATCGGTTCCGGAATTTTATGGGTGGGATGCTTTTGGGCGATCCTCAATTTTGCGACCAACCATGCCCTTGGACTCGGTATTGCCGGGATGCTGATCCTGACAAGCCTCTCAGGTCTGACCAGTGACGCGATTCAAGGCATCGGACGGACGGCACGGATCGACACCAGCAAACCAGCCAAAAAGTCTGTCCGTACAAAACGTTACAACTCTGCAATTGCACCGTTCCAACAACCAGGACAAGCCCCAAAAGGTGCGGAATCCAATCCCGTTCAGCCAACAGCGACAACCCAACCTTCCGCTAAATAACCGCTTACCCCCATTCCTTCCAAACGCCGCATTTCGCTGGTCGTTAGGAAGAAATTGGGGAGCGATTCAAAGGAGCATACCAAGTTCCGTTATCGGCCAAGCTTTTCGAGGATATTTTTCGTGATCTGTTCGATGGCGGCATCACCACCTCGTAACCCATGAGCCCAATCTGTTGAGCCAGCCGTGACAACGGTTCCGCCAGATGGGACAGTGTAAGTTCCCAAAACGGCTGCTCCCATTCGATTTTTCTTGTACTTTTCGTACCATTCCGCATCATCTTTATCCCAAACAGCGGGAGCCGTGGCCAAGATCTCAAAAATTTTGGGAGTTCCATCATTACCGGTCGGGACTGGCAGTCCATCAGGTCCAATTTGCATTTCGCAGCCATCACATTCATAGCCGACAACCGTATGACGTGCGCCCAGTAAATCGCCTTGAAGTAAATTGGTGCCTTTGAAAATCCAGTGATTCGGACGCTGGACTGTATATCCACCTGATCCGCCCATAAAATGTCCATGGCTGAGGTGATATCCACCGAACAGGAATCCCACTCCGGTCAGACGGTTTTCAGGACGGCCGATCAGATGGTGGCTCCAAAGTGTTGCCAAGGTTTTATAATCGCCGGTTTGGTACTGGGGATCGTTGTATGTGTTTTGCTTCCAGCTGGTTAAAGCGGTTCCATTATTCTCGGGCCGGACTTGCCAGCAGATCGAATTTCCACTGAAAAATGCGACGTTGCCACCCTTTGCAATATAAGCTTCAAGATGGTCACGCATTTTGGCAGACCAATATTCATCATGCCCCACCGACAAAACCAGCTTGTATTTATCAAGCAATTCCGGATGGAATTCCAGATCTTCGTTGGTTGCATAATCGAGTTTGATCCCATTCTTCTCCGCCCAGCTTACAAATGAGTGCTCCCAACTACCAAACTGACTTGATGGAGGTCGCAAAAAGCTCACTTTATGGCCTTGGTTATTCGCTTTACCATTGTAGGCGTAAAGGCTGAACCCACCCCAATTGTTATAAGCATTATATGTATTGGTAGAAAGTTGCAATAAGATTTTTGTCTCTGTCCCAGGATTAGCCGGTCTGACCACAAAGAAACAGCTTGACTGAGCCGTTCTACGACCTCGATTTGTATAAGTTCCACCACTGTCCTGAGCTGTAAAACGGACTTCATAATAACCACTTTGCCAGTCGGGAGGGATCGTTATTTTGACATCAGATGGCCAACCACATCCTTCAGCAGAGGCTTTTTCAGGAATCGCATATTTATGGCCTGGGCCTGTATAAAGTGATGATTTATCTGATCCCAACAGTTTGACAGGTTTCGATTCTGAACCAAGCCGATAGATTTCAAATTGAAATTGAGACGCAGAGGTGGAAACGTGCAGACTCACGGCTTCACCTGACTTGGCGGAAATTGGCCAGGCATAGCCTTCGACAAATAATCCGGGAGTATCCTGAGCGATTGACTGTTGGGTGGAACTAGCCAGAAGCATCAGCATCAGAATCATCGCATGGACTGATAAAACTCGCAGATCCGATATCATCGAGCATATCCTTGCTGTCGGTTTTAACGGTCGCAACGAGTGTATGCATGGGATGTTTAGTCTGATCTTCATGTGAGATTCTCCAGGTTAGGAGGGACCAAAAGTGACGAAAAACCTCTGTGGAGTATGGATTCGATCATGATTCACGAGGGTTTGCAAGAGCCAAAGTCTAAGAAATCATGATTAAGCTATGTTTCTTTGCCACAGATGGTCTCAAGCATGGTATACTTTCCTTAAACTGCCCATAATCATATCGCGGGACTGATCGGACAAGCTCGGTCATGACTAATACTCCAAAGCCAACGCAATCAACTATACTCAATAGAGTTATGCCCGTTTTTGTACTCATATTATTGATTACTGCAGGATGGTGGTTCCGGTCTTGGCTGAATTATCAGAAACCCATCAGAGTGGGGCTGTTACATTCATTGACAGGTCCGATGGCGATCAGCGAAAAGTCGATGGTGGACGCGGAAGTCATGGCGCTTGAGGAGTTGAATGAGTCCGGTGGACTGCTCAACAGAAAAGTGGAGTGGGTCATCGCCGATGGAAAGTCGGATTGGCCAACTTTCGCACGAGAAGCGGATCGTTTGATTCGTAAAGAAAAGGTCGATGTCATCATTGGATGCTGGACCTCGGCCAGTCGTAAAACCGTGCTGCCTGTGATTGAATCTAACAATCATCTTTTAATTTATCCGATGGCATATGAGGGGCTGGAGGCCTCACCAAATATTATTTATACGGGATCAGCTCCTAACCAGCAGATTATACCAGCAGTGGCTTGGGCAATGCGCGAATTAAAAGCCAAAAAATATTATCTTGTCGGCTCGGATTATATCTGGCCACATTGTGTAAATGAAATTACCAAAGACACAATCGATAGCATCGGAGGAGAATTGGCAGGTGAAAGCTATCTATTTTTTGGAACAGATCAAGTCGAATCTGTTGTCAAGGATATCCTTCAAGCAAAGCCTGATGTGATTATTTCTACGGTCGTTGGCGATACAAACAAAGCTTTTTATAATGCCCTGGACGCTGCTGGTATCTCATCAGACAAAATACCCGTCATCTCATTTGCCATCTCCGAAGATGAACTTCGCACCATGCTTAAAGAAGTTCCTTCGAAGGCTCTGGTGGGACATTATTCTGCATGGAATTACTTCCAGACGATTGATCGGCAAGAAAACAGGAGTTTTGTGGCCCGACTACAAAAGCGTTACGGCAAGGAAAAGTCTGCAAATGATGTCATGGCAGCCTCTTACAACAGCGTATACTTGTGGGCCCAGGCGGTCCGGGAAGCCGAAACCACTCGCATTTCGGATGTAACGCATGCCATGAGCCATCAAAGTCTGGATGCACCGGAGGGCATCGTCTCGATTGATGCAGAGAATCACCACACATGGCGACCGGTATACATCGGAAAAGTTCGTAGCGATGCCCAGTTCGATATCGTTTGGTCAAGTGAATCATCCATCAGGCCCGAGCCTTATCCATTGACTCGCTCTCATAATGACTGGAATCTGCTACTGACCAAACTCTATGGGGAATGGGGAAACAGTTGGTCGAATCCGAAGGATAATAGATCTATTTCCAAAAAAAAAGTATCTTTTCCCAAGCCTACAGAAATAAAAACCTTAGAGCCTTTGGTTGCTCCAAAGCCAGTTGCCTCGAAAGTAGAAATGAAACAGCCTGTAAAACCACCTGAGACTTTGAAATCAAAAGACAATCTGAAAAATCCGGTGAATAGCCCACCCACAGCACCTCCAATCGCTAAACCAGAAACAAAACCATCAGTGAAACCTGTTTCCATTTTGCCTCTGATGAAACCATTGCTTGAGCAAAATGAGCCGGTACAATCTGGTAGAATGGATTCGAAAGCGAAGCCAAAAACCGATTTCAGTATTCGGAAAATATGAGATCAGGAAAGCGATACCCAAAGAAATAACCATGAATATCCTGACCTTTTTCCGAAAATCGATCCTTCGCCAGCAAATGGCAAGTTACCTTGCGATAGCAATCATTCCAAGCGTGATGCTGACCTGGATTATCAGTGGTGTGGCCAATTATTTTATCGAGCAGAATGTCCAGCGAAACCTATTTGTTCTGGCCGACGCAAAATCAGCAGCCATCGAGAGTTACGCCAACGAAAAAATCAAACAGGTGAACTCGATTGCACGTAGCCTGATTTTTGCCAGGACAAGTGAAAACTGCGCAAAAGTATTGAATCTAAACAACGGCAATTCAGACTTAAAGGCTTATGAGGATGTCCGAACGGGAGTTATTCCTGAGTTTAATTATATGATTGACTCGTTAAACTTCAAAAACCTGATGATCGTGAATCACAATCATGAGGTCATCTTCAATCTTCGAGAGCCATCGAGGATTGGCAGGTGGCTTTTGGAAGGGCCGATGGCAAACTCCAAGCTTTCCAAGACAGTCAATCGGGTTTCTACTTTATTGCAACCAGATTTCTCGGACTTTGAGCAACTCCCAGACTCGTCCAAACCAGTCTCATTTATTATTAGCCCGTTTTATGACAAAACCAAGATGATGGGTGTGATGATATTCCAGCTTGACGAGCAGGATATCATGGACATTATCGCGGATAACACAGGGATGGGGCAGACTGGCCAGGTCCTTGTTGGCACAAAATACGGTTCAGGCACGAAATCGGGAGCCATTCTTGTGGCCCCAACCAGAACAGATGAAAACGCAGCTTTCAAGACCATCATAAAGCCTCATAAAAATGAAGTCTCAGCCATGGTCTCAGCGGTCGAAGGCGGCAGGGGCTATGGGATTACGCACAATGAAGAAGGCCGACCGATTGTTGCTGTTTGGATGTATATTCCTTCATTCCACTGGGGTCTGGTTATTGACCAGGATTTCAGTGAAGCGTTCGCCTTGACGGCTCGAATTCGATGGATCGGCGGATCACTTTTAACAGTCATCACAATTGCATCAATTTTATTTGCCAGATGGGCTGCCAAAGGGCAAGCCGGCCGAGTGGTTGCCGTAGCCAATGCCGCCGGTGGGCTGGCAGGAGGCGATTGGTCAAGTAGAGCCCCGGTCGATGGTGTGGACGAATTGGCAGCTTTGGCAGCGTCATTTAATCAAATGGCTGAAAAACTCGAACAGTCCGACAAAGTACAGAGCCGTGATATGCAGGAACTTGCTCTCAATTCCAAGCTTTTAGCGGATGCCAGTGAGGTTGAATCGCGTACACGTGTGACACTCCGTGCCACTGCAAGGGAATTGAGTGAAGCCGGTATCAAGCTCGTTTCATCGGCTGATAATGGCCATCAAACCGCTACAGAACAAGCGGCTGCGGTAAATCAGGTTGTGGCAACTGTGGAGCAAATTCGTGCTGTCGCGGAACAGAATACGGAGAAGGCCTCTGCTGTGGCAAGATTGACCGGCGATTCCGCTATTTCGCTGAGCCAGGGTGCGGAAGCGGTGCGACAGATCATCGTGTCCATGAGTCGGCTTCGCGATACCGTCAATGATTATGCCCGAGAAATCACGACATTGACGGAAAAGACCCGTCAAATTGACCAGATTACATCTTCAGTCAACGAAATTGCCGATCAATCCAAACTTTTGGCTCTTAATGCAACGATTGAAGCGGCAAAGGCTGGTGAACAGGGCAAAGGCTTTGCTGTTGTTGCGGCTGAGGTCAGAAACCTTGCGGAACAGTCGAAGACAGCCAACACGCGTATCAGGCATATGTTAAGCGAGATCAGGAAAGCGGCAGAAGCCACGGTAGTTGCGACTGGAAAGGGCGTTTCAGGGGTCGATTCTACGATGGAACTGACACGCTCGGCTGGCTCAGTCATAGACAGATTAAGCGGCAGCTTAAATGAGGCTGCTATTGCTGTTGGGCAGATTAGCAACTCGACAAAACAGCAATATACCGGGATTGACCAGATCAATCAGGCGATGCGAGAATTCCAGCAGTCCACGCGTCAACTCACTGAGAATTCAAGGCAGTCTCAGGAATCAGCGACTGTATTGAACAATCTCTCGAAAGAGCTTTTGGGATTGACTGAATCAGGGGCTGAAGTCCTATAAAACCATCTCTATTTGAATCAAAAACACAAATTGTCAAAAAAAAAGTGACAAAATTGTTTGACTGTCTATAAAGATTAGGTGAGTATTGCAGACGCGAGATACCAACATGCAGAATTCGTTCCGAATCTGATGTCGATGATACAGGAGACCAGGCATGCCAGATTGCGATTCGAGAAATATCGTCATTATCGGCGGCGGTATTGGTGGATTATCCGCTGGCCTGGAGCTGCGAAGGAGGGGTTATGGTGTCACGATTCTGGAACGCCATGCGACGATCGGGGGCAAAGCGTCGGCTCGTCAATCGGGAGATTTTCGCTGGGATGAAGGCCCGAGTATTGTCGTACTGACCTGGGTTTATCGTCAGCTTTTTGAAAAAGCTGGGCTCGATCCTGATAAATATCTTTCATTTCATAAACTAGAGCCTGCATTCAGGCTAAAAATGGCAGACGGACGCAGTCTCGAGTTTTCTTCTGATCCTATGAAGTTGCGGGCAACGATCGCCTCCATCGACCCAAAAGACGCTGAAGGGTTGGACAGATTTCTCGCGAAATGCGATCGATTTGCCGAACTTTTAGGCACTTCATATTGTGACAGAATGCTCGACTCATGGTCGGATGTGCTCTTGTCAAGACTTTTACTCTCGGCCATGATCGTTCCCCCTCAGCGCAAGTACACCGACGAAATTGACGCTCACTTTCAGAACCCAGCGATTCGCGAGTTA
>CAMCFM010000014.1 GCA_945874095.1 Candidatus Kuenenia stuttgartensis | reverse complement strand
TTGCGAACGATCTGCTCACCCAGACCAATGGCTGTCTCACGGCTCCAGAGCTGCACCTGTTGCTGGGACAGGGCCCAGTATTGCTGCTCAATGGAACGAACCATGGCCATGATGTCCGCCTTGAACCGCCATACGGCAGCATCGGCATTCACACGGGCGATCACGACTGGAGCCCGGTTGGCCTCCAGACCGCTCGGACCCGTTTGGTCGTTGCCACCCAGGAGGGGCTGGCTGATCTTGAACTGCATGTTGGTCGTGTAAGCAGACGGATAAACGTTCTGCGGGCTATTGGAATAAGCCATGTTGATATTGTGGGCCACGTTGAGTGTGGCACCGGTGGCCGTTCGCTTCTGAAGCCCGATCTGGAACTGGTTGTTCTTCTGATTAAAGATAATCGGCACTTTGTTGGCCGATGAGAAGAAGCCTGCCGAGATGGAGTTATTAAAAGGCTGAACGTTCTTGCCCCAGAACAACGACGTGGTGAACGTCGTGTCGAAGGCGGATAAGGCCTGAGCAATTTGTGTTTCTTGAATGGCCGGGTCGTACACGGTTGACAGGGCACCAGCACCAAGGGCACTGGCCGCACCACCACCGGCACCGGTGTTGAGTGGGCTCGGTTCGAATCCACCGATTGGGATCCCCTGGGCACCGAGCGAAATCACCCGAACCACTTCACTATTTTCCAAACCAATTTGAATGGCCTGTTCGAGGGTCATTTCCCAGATCTCGTCAGCCTCAGGTTGATCTGTCGTCCGAGGTGGAGACAACTGAGGCAATGGAGTGGGTAACGAACTGGACGCCTGGTCCAGAAACGCCGCCTGGCGAACCTGTTGGTCTTCGGATGGAAGAACCCCCACGTTGTCCTGCGGTACTGCTCGTGATTGATCGATATAAGGGATCCGTTGACAACCAGTGGTTCCGATGAGACCCATCAGAACACAGGCGGTTGGGAACAGTCGCTTACGGTTATATTTCCAAGGCATGGCCGAATCATCCTTGATTGGCTTGGCAGTCACGCCGTCGAGAGAATCGCCCGTTCCACCAATTGGAAACGCGGACAACCAACCCGGGGCGAGCTCCGTGTTCGTCAGGTCCTTCCGACAAACACCCTGACAATTGCTCGTCCGACAAAACGCAAGAGCCATCGTCAGGATGCCGGACCTTTCTCAGCTCTCACTCACCATCGCCTGACTCAGGCAACCGGCGGGCTCGAACCTATTCTCAAGTACAGGAAATACCTGAGAAACTGTCCAGCGACTCCATAGGCTTGGGCCGAATATTAGCAGACCCCGAAAACCTGCCAAGCCCAATTTCTTATTTTTTTTCGAGATTCTTCGACTTCACGAACTTTGTCCACTGCTTTTTCATCCAGCGCATCTCTCCAGATTCCGTCCCGTCCACCCAGTGACCCGCAAATTGCAGGGCATATCCGCCTGTAAATGCCGCCAAAGCGACCAAAAAGATCGGGATCGACATCAGCCCCAGATAGATCGGGATCAACAGAACCCCCACGATCGTGGGCGGAATCCCAAGAATGTGCAGGGCAAAGCTGATCTTGTTCTTGTGACGATCCATCCAGTCGTCGACCAGCGGAGCACGTGGCAGTGGTGGACAAATCATAAGCTCATAGAACCTCTTGAATTTCGGTGCCCAGGCCGGTCTGGTGAATTCCTGCCCATGTCGTTTCAACCATTATCCACGCCACAGTCACAGGAATCGACATGATTTTAGCGATTCCTGGTGAAAAATATCCAAAGGTTCGCGGGTGATTCGCTTGACGCCAAGCCTGCGTCATCTTAATCTCAATACTTCCGACCAGCGTTTGGCGATATCTGATTTGTCAAGTGGTCGTAAAACCCTGAACCCGATCGCCTCATCCAGCAATCGCCAAGGGTCACACCAGACATTCCTGAAACTGGGTTGCCACGGGTCTATCTGCTTTGTTTGAGTAGACATACACCAAGCCACCCCCCTTAGAGACACGAGCCCCATGGCACATCAAGTCACACTGATCCCCGGCGACGGCGTTGGTCCTGAACTGGCTGAAGCCACCCGCATGTGCATCGACGCCACCGGCGTGAAAATTGACTGGGACGTTCAAGAAGCCGGCGTGGACGTTATGGCCCGACTGGGCACACCCGTTCCTGACAGCGTTATTGAATCCATCAAACGCACCGGAGTCGCACTCAAAGCCCCGATCACCACGCCTGTGGGAACCGGCTTCCGAAGCGTAAACGTTTACCTCCGTCAGGCTCTCGACCTCTACGCCTGCGTTCGCCCCTGCAAGCAGTACAAGGGTGTTCGTACCTACTTTGATCAAACCAAAATCGATCTGGTAATCGTTCGCGAGAACACAGAAGACCTCTACACCGGTATCGAATTCGAAAAAGGCAAGCCTGAAACAGCCGAACTGATCGCCGATATCAAGCGCCTCAACGGCAAAGCCATTCGCCCGGATTCAGGCATCTCCATCAAGCCAATCTCGGTCACAGGCAGTGAGCGGATTGTGAAATATGCCTTCGAATACGCCCGCAAGCACGGTCGCAAGAAGGTCACCGCCGTTCACAAAGCCAACATCCTGAAGTTCTCCGACGGCCTCTTCCTCGACGTCGCCCGCACCGTCGCCAAAGATTATACGGACATCGAATTCGAAGACCGTATTGTCGACAACATGTGTATGCAACTCGTTCAAAAGCCTGAGCTTTACGACGTCATGGTCCTTCCAAACCTCTACGGCGATATCATCAGCGACCTCTGCGCTGGTCTCATCGGCGGACTCGGCGTTGCACCTGGTGCCAACATCGGCGAAAAAGGCGCAGTCTTTGAGGCCACTCACGGATCGGCCCCTAAATACAAGGGCCAGTGGAAGTTGAACCCAACCGCCCTGATCCTCTCCGGCGTCCTCATGCTCGAATACCTCGGCGAAGCCGAAGCCGCTGAAAGGCTCAACAAAGCCGTGGCCGACGTGATCGCTGAAGGCAAAAACGTGACCTACGACATGAAGCCTCACCGCGACGACCCAACCGCTGTCGGGACCCGCGAAATGGCTCAGGCCATCATCAAAGCCATGGGCTGATTCTCAGCCAACTTGCATTGACTCCTGATTCTTAGGAAACTAACGGCCAGGCTCTCTCCTCATCAGTCAGAGAGCCAGGCCTGTTTTTTTGGTCACCCTCAAATCATGTCACGCCTTAACGTTAAAACCTATTTCAACCTGATCTCAGGCCGCTCGAGCGGTCCGTTTGCGTTTATGGGCAGATCCATTCTCGCCCTAGCATCCTGCGGTTATGCAATCGCCACCAGCCTCCGCAACAAAGCCTATGACTGGGGTATCAAAGAATCCATAACAGCCGATGTGCCCGTGATTTCCATCGGAAATGCCACCACCGGCGGGACCGGCAAAACCCCCATGGTGGAATATGTGGCCCGTCATTTTCGTGATCAGGGACGCATGGTCTCCATCCTCAGTCGCGGCTATGGCTCCGGCGAAGATGGTGGGATGAACGATGAAGGGCTCCTGCTCTATCAAAACATGCCCGATGTCCCTCACCTGCAAGGCCCTGACCGATCTGCACTGGCCCAGGTGGCCGTGGACGAACTCCTCTCCGAAGTCCTGATCCTCGACGACGGCCTTCAACATCGCCGACTGGTCCGCAGCCTCGACATCGTTCTGATCGACTCCACAAATCCGTTCGGCTTCGGCTGGGTCCTGCCCCGTGGACTTCTCCGAGAACCTTTGAAACAAGCCCTTCGACGCGCCGATCTGATCCTCCTGACCCGCTCCGACATGGTCACCGATCAAGCCCGAACGGCCATCCGTACCAAAGTCGCCCGTCTCGCGGGATCATCAAAACCGTGGGTCGAATCCGTTCATAAACCAGTCGATTTGATCATGGCTGATGGTTCGGAAATGGCTTTGAGCGATTTGAAAGGGAAATCCGTCGCCATCTTCAGCGGCCTGGGCAACCCCGACGCGTTCCTCCAGACAGTAGAAAACCTCGGTGCCAAAGTGATTGCCGAGCAAAGCTTTCCCGACCATCACCGATATTCGGAAGCCGATCTGGCCAGCATCTCGCGATGGGTCTCCACCAGCGGAGCCGACTTGGCCTTGACCAGTCAGAAGGATTTGGTGAAGTTACCCGTAGAACATCTCGGCGGAAAACCGCTCGGAGCCATCCGCATCGGCCTTGAAATTGTTCATGGAGAGTCCGAACTATTGAAGGCTCTCGATCAAGTCATGTCCGCCTCTGAATCATGAACGATCACTGATAAAACATCTGAGGAAAAGGACTTCCACCCATGAACGAAATCAAGCCTGAACTCGATTGGTCCGCCCTCACATACGAACCTCTGGCCACCCGGCCCAGCAAAGTGGACCTGGCCCAGATGGGCCAATTGGCACCCGCCGGCGCCAGTTTCGCCGACTTTCTCGCCACCCTGCCCAACCAGCTTGGAGGCAAGAACTTACGCTCCCTGATCACGACCATCGCCAAGGCTCATAAAGAAGGTCACCGGATCATCGCCGCAGCGGGCGGACATGTGATCAAAACCGGCTGTGGGCCTTATCTTGCAGACTGGATGCGCAAGGGTGTGATCCAGGGTCTGGCCCTGAACGGGGCCGCCTCCATCCACGACCTCGAACTGGCTCTGGTCGGCCGCACCAGCGAGGACGTCGGCCCACGACTCCATGCTGGAACCTTTGGATTCGCTCAGGAAACGTCCGAACTTTTTGCCCTGGCCTGTGCAGAGGCCCACAAACGTGGTGAAGGCCTTGGCCAAAGTCTGGCCAGAATCGCCTCAGAAAATGCTGGTACAGGCCGCGATGTCAGCGTGCTTGTGGCCGCCCACGAAACCGGCGTTCCGATCACAATCCACGTCGCCGTCGGGACAGACATCACCCATATGACGCCTAATTTAGTAGGGGCTGATCTGGGAGCCTCCACCCTGACCGACTTCCGCCGATTGTGTCAGTTGGTGGCAGGTTTGGAGAACGGAGTCTGGCTGAACCTTGGGAGCGCGGTTGTTCTGCCCGAGGTCTTTCTCAAGGCCGTTGCAATCGCGCGTAACCTCGGCTACAGCATGGACGGAATGACCACAGCCAACCTCGACTTTCAGCAGCAGTATCGTGGACTTGTAAATGTCCTCCAGCGCCCCGGCAGCCAGGGAATCGGCCTCACAGGTCACCACGAGATCATGATTCCACTGCTCCATCTTGCCGTGAGCGAAGAAATTTCAAGAATTTCCGGCTAAGCCATAAATATTCAAGGATGAGCTACGTATATAGGTTCATGCAATCGCTTCTAAAACTCTGAAGTCGCTTCGTCCGAATATGGATCGCAAAGCCTCAAAGATGTCCTGTACATGGGATTCTGTCAACATAAAACGGTCACCCTGAAAAACCTGTGACGAGTTTGCAGGGAAGCTCTCGATCGCTCGTTATGATTGACGAAGCCCTTGAATTCAAGGTCATTTTGTGAATCAGTCAAACAATGATACATCTGCATTGAGGAGTCATAAATCATGCAAAACCAAAATCGCCCTTCGAAAATCCATACAACCAGAGGTCAGCTTCGAACCGATGTCCTGAACGCTCTCTCTCGACCATGGCTGACATTCCTGATCGCCATCGCTCTATTTGTCGCTCTGCAAAGCAACTTGGGACGAAACAAAGAAAACTCGTCGGACGAACTGACACTGCCAGAGTCGATCTCGATTGCCAAACAAAGGCATCCAAAATCGAACCTGACCGAAGCCCTCAAAATGGACCACTTCCTCCAGCAAAACGGCTGGGTGGAAGAGATCGCACATTGACCCGAATTTTTGGGGATGGCTGTTGCTCAAATCATAAGGATCAGGCCGAAAACAACTTCCAACTTCCCTTTTTTAAAAACCAATTAACCGGGGCTAGCGCCAAGACCGGCTAGATAAGAGGCGATAGCCTGCGGTTTCTTGGTTTGAATCTAGCCGCCGGGCGCTAGCCCACGGTTCGCGGAAGATAAATAGTCGGGTGTTTGAACCTAGCCGCCGGGCGCTAGCCCACGGTTCGCGGAAGAGAATTAATCGGGTGTTTGAATCTAGCCGCCGGTTCGCGGAAGATAAATAATCGGGTGTTTGAATCTAGCCCCCGGTTCGCGGAAGAGAATTAACCGGGGCTAGCGCCAAGACCGGCTAGATAACAGCCAATTTGTGCTTGGCTACGATTGGCCTAAAAAGCGGAAGTTCTTTCTCGCCTGTTCCTTAGTTGGTTCCGAAACTTTGCCCCGGAACCAATCCCACCTCAAACCTCCAACAACTCATAGATTTCAGGCGATCGGGTCTCAATCAGCCCAAACAGGCCATTCTTGGCATACTGCTCAAAGTGAGGCGCCGCCCGGTGCGCGTCCAGGGCCGCCTGATCCACATACTGCTCGTAAAGAAAGAACTGCCGCGGATTTACCGTCGATCGATGCACTTCATACATCCGGCAGCCTGGCTCCTGACGAGTCGCTGGCGCCAAGTGTCTGAACAGCTCGATGGTCTCGGCTTCTGTCCCTTCCTTCATCACATAAGTCACGGCTACGCATATCATTTGAATCGCTCTCCTTCAGAGTTTTTTCGGTTATCGGCTCGAACGTAAATACGTGATCAGGTCGGCCAGTTCCTGAGTGCTCAACTGCTTGTCCAAACCCGCCGGCATCACGGAAACCGTGCCTGGCGAAACATCGTCAATATCTGCCTTGGGAACTTTCAGCGTTTCCGTGGCATTCAGCACCAGATTCATCGTCTCCGTGGTCTCGCTTTGAACGATCCCAGCCAGAACTCGTCCATCACTCATGGCGATGGTCACTGGCTCGTAACTTCTGACGAACGTGGAGCTTGGATAGACAATCGACTCCAGCAGATCCTTCTCGTTCCGAATCTGCCCGATCTTCGTCAGGTCAGGGCCAACCTTGCCACCCACATAGCCCACAGAGTGGCATGTCCGGCAAGCAGCCTTGGCTCCGTTAAACACGGCCAGGCCACGCCTTACATCACCTTTCGGGAACGCTGCCAGAAGCGAATCCACCTGCTTCTTCTGCTCGATCAGGTCCTGATTCCGCTTGACCAGAATCTTGCCCATCCGCTCCTTTGAAGCGTCCGAAAGCTTGGCCACAATGTTCTTTAGCGAATCCTCCCGCAGGGATGACAACGACATCGACCGCTCAAGCCCTTCCATCAACTGATCAGCCAGTAAAGGATCCGTCACACTCTCAAACATCCCCAAAAGCTTCTGCGTTTCCATCGGACCCGCCCCTCCAATCAGCTTCGCAACCGCCCGCTTCTGGTCGTCCGCAAGTTTAATCCTCAACAGGATGTCTGCAGCAGAAAGCCTGATCATGCTTGGATTTGCAGGATTGATCTGACCACTGATCCTGCCAAAAAGATCGGCCGATACAGGCCCCACTCCGGCAGGGATGGTTGTCAGGGCTGACCATTGTGAATCTGGCTTTAACTGCATGTCTTTAGACTTCGCCACCAAGGCTTCCAACCGCCGGTTGGCAGCCTCTGCATTCGCAGGAATCAAAGCCTTGAATGAGTCCAGAATCGGCTGAAATAGATTGTTATCGTTCCCTTGAAACGATTTAAGTAGAACTGACTCCCATGCCTCAGGGCACGGCTTCAAGCCCGAAGTTGCCATGGCCTTGACCACGATCAACTTGGCCGCTGGCACTCCATTTTCCAACGTATCTGCAATCAAGGCCTGCACTTCAGCACTCTTGGTACTGAATCGGGAGAGCCGGTCCACCAGAGCGGCAATGCGTGTTGGATCCGAGGCTGGGCTTGCCAGTTTCGCCTTGAAATCAGCCACCAATTCCTTGGCCCATTCCGGGTGCCGCGAAACCACCCACGAGGCCAGCGATCGGACCGTCTCATCCGCTCCATCCATCGCTGCAACCAGTTCAGCCACAGGCAGTAACATCACACCCATTTGATCCAGAGCAACAATTCCGACCATACGCGACATCGGATTTTGCTGGCTCTTGAGAGCCTCAAAAATCGAGTCCACCGAATTGATCTCCACCAGGGCGTAAGTCAGTGAATGCCGCATCACTCGATCAGTCGAGACTTTAGAAGCCGCCGTAAGGATCGGCCCGACAGCCTCTGGCTTGCCCAATCGCCCCAAAGCCTCAGCCACGGCCCTCCGGACAGACGCTTGCTCATTCGCATCGCCCAGAATCGTAATCAATCGGCCCAGAGCCTCAGTATCCCGATTCAAACCCACCGCATGAACCGCCGCCTGACATACATCCATGTCCTTATCATCAAGCCCCTTACGAACCAAAGCAAGTGCGCTGGGGGTCGCAATCCGGCAAGCGGTCCAAATCACGTTCAGACGCTTGTTGGCCGACGATTTCGGTGTTGAGAACGCCTCGGAAAGGCTCGGCACAGCCGCTTCACCCGCAGCCACCAGCCGGTCAATCGCCCGGTCCCGCACGGCAAATCGAGCATCATCAAGCCGCTCAACCAGCGTTTGCAAATCCACTTGATCCCAGGCCAATTTCACGCCCCTTGGATCAACCACCGGCTTGGCACCTGTCCTTCGAACCCGATAAACCACTCCAAGTACATCTGCCTTGGCGATATAGGACGATGGGCAGCAGAGCCTGTACCAGCCACCAGTATCGACCACGATCATGCTCCCGTCGGCGTCCGTAAAAACGTCCGTAGGGTGAAAATCGGTATCGTCGCACACCAGAAAGTCGCTGTCCTTGCTCGAAATGGCCGAGCCTTTGGTCGTCAGTTCATGACGCACAATCTTCCGTAAGTTGAATGTACTGCTAAAGATATTGTTTTTATAGCCTGGCCCGAAAGTGTCCGATTCATAGTC
Source organism: Candidatus Kuenenia stuttgartensis (assembly GCA_945874095.1). Lineage (GTDB taxonomy): Bacteria > Planctomycetota > Planctomycetia > Isosphaerales > Isosphaeraceae > QWQI01. Next base: position 10,747 of record CAMCFM010000014.1, on the reverse strand, counting down.
GGTCAAGCCGCTCGAGGCCGCTGGCCCAAGGTGCGATAAAACGGGCATCAAATCGGGGCCGGTCCAGACATGCTGCGGCTCCTGCGTTTTCCCATTGGTTTTGCCATAAATCCCGCCATAAATCGCATGGATCAAACCGTCCCGCTGGCCAAGCGATGGCTGGGTCAAAAAGGTGGTCGTAAAAATCCGCTCTCCACCACGTGTGAAAATCATATCCACCGGGTTGTCCATCCCGCCCGTCATCACAGGCTCCAACTCGCGACCGTCTTCCGTCGATCGGAAGAAGTGGGCTGCACTCGACTTCCACTCTTTTCCATGAATCTTGTGGGTCTGCTCGGCAAAGGCTCCCTTGGCCCAATAAATCCGCCCGTCACGGCCCAGATAAGGCCCGTGCAGATCGTTCGCACAGCCTGTTAAAGTCTTGGCCTGAAACCACTCCACACGCTCATCAGCCACCCCGTCGTTATTCGTATCGGTCAACTTCCAAATCGACGGTGGTGCTGAGACATACAGCGATCCGCGATGCCATAAAGTCCCTTCCGGAAACATCATCTTGTCGGCAAAAACCACCGATTTATCGAAAACACCGTCGCCATTGGTATCCTCCAGCCTCACAATCCGGTGCGGCTTCTGCTCCAGCTGAATCTCGACTTTATCGTTCGAGCCTGAACTGTCTGACAGATACAAACGCCCCTGCTCATCAAACGTCCCATTGATAGGCCGATCAACCAACGGCGAATTTGCGACTTTTTCGATCGTAAATCCATCAGGCAGAGTAAACGTGCGATTGTCGAGTTTGATCTCCACCGCATTCAAGCCAGAAATGCTCGAAAAAACTCCAAAAACCAGTGCCACAAATCGGTGGTTACAGTGATGTCCAAACATGTTTCAGAAGTGCTCCGAATGGCAGAGGGCTGGAAATCTGTTTCGCGAGATGAGGCGCAGAGAACTTGCGGAAAGTGTTTCTGAAATGATCATAACCGATCGGTGGCCACTTTTCATCCACCCGCCGCTTGGCTATTCTTCATAAGATCATCTCCAGCAAGATCAAGCAAACCATCCCATCTTTAAAAAAAGGCAAGCACTCTATGAGTTGCAACGCGACAAATCAGAACCTGATCACACGCAGATCTGTCCTCACAGGATTGGCCAGTGCCGCCACATTCAGCCAGATCGCCATCGGGCAGGCTCCAAAACCCCAAAAACGCCTGCTTTATGTCGCCACGCCCGGAATTCGCAATTACCTTGAATATGGAGGCCACGGGCTGGTCGTGCTCGATATCGACAACGGCCATAAATTCGTCAAACGCATTCCCCTTGCCGGTTTAAATCCCGATGGTAAGCCCGATAATATCAAAGGCGTGTGTGCCAATGCCCGCCTCGGCCGAATTTTTGTAAGCACCACCCAAACATTGCAATCGATTGATCTGCTGACTGAAAAAGTCATCTGGGAACGGACTTATACTGGTGGATGCGACCGCATGTCGATGGACCCGAACGGGCGTTTCATTTATTTGCCTTCATTTGAAAAAGATCACTGGCACGTTGTCGAACCCATCACTGGCGATGTCCTGGCGAAAATCGTTCCCAAATCTGGTGCCCATAATACAATCGTTGGGCTTGATGGGAAAAAAGCCTATCTGGCAGGCTTGAAATCGCCCTACCTGACGGTCTGCGATGCCGTTCGTCATGGCTCAGTTGCAACAGTCGGACCGTTTTCAGCCGCAATTCGACCATTTACCGTGAATGGAATGCAATCACGCGTTTATGTCAATATAAATGGCTTGCTGGGCTTTGAAATCGGTGATATTAATTCTGGTAAGAAATTGCACCGAATTGAAGTGCCTGGATTCAAGCAGGGTACCGTCAAACGACACGGCTGTCCAAGCCACGGGATCGGTCTCACGCCTGATGAAACCGAGGTCTGGGTGGTCGACGCATTCAACCAGAAATTGCATATCTTTGATAATACCGTGGAAGTGCCGAAATATAAGGAGTCAATCTCCGTGCGCGACGAGCCTGGCTGGATCACATTCAGCGTCAAGGGAGACCTGGCCTATCCCTCGACTGGCGATGTATTTGATGTCAAATCCAAAAACCGTGTGACTCAACTGGCCGACGAAAACGGCAAGATTTTAATGAGCGAGAAAATGGTCGAAATCCACGTCGACGACGCCGGCAAACCGGTAGCCAATGGCGATCAGTTTGGTCTCGGCCGCGTCCGGGTTTAATCATGTTTTGGACAATCACTTCAAACGGATTTACCCTTGAGAATCAGGACATGCTCCGCCTTGCCTGCGATCAAGGGTGTCCGTCCGTGGTGGACCCAATCATGAAGCAAATCCAGATAGTGGGGCGACATTGGGTGCCCGCTCTGACCGCCTGGCAGTTGCATGATTCCATTGGATTCACGCCCTGGAAAAACCGCCATCCGCTGACTTGCCCCAAATTCAGGCGACTGAATTTTCGGCATGTCTGTAATTGCGCCTGACGAATAAATCGGAGCGGCTGAGAGCCACGGCCTCAGCACTTTCATCTTCAAAGCAAATGGGTGTGATAATCGCAACGTATTCACCTGCCCCCAGGTCGGCCAGCCTGTTTGGCGGGCATGTTCGGCGGTATCATCCACAGCCTTGAGAATCAATTCCTGCCAGGTTTGATAATTCGGCGATAGCAAATGCAACGGTCGCTCCCTGAGTATCGCCCAGACCGGTGTTTCCAGGCCGATGTGTCTTAATGCAAATTTCGGCTTCGTATAACTCGCCTGCGCTTCAGCGCGGCGGATCGGGGCTGTCAATGGGCCCAGCACTTCGCGGACAATCCGTAGCCGGCACTCGTTTAAAAGTGCATATCCAATCGACTCGCTATCAGCCCGCCCTGACCATTTTAAAATATGATTTCGAAATGTGGCCCTTGGGCTGATCTGCAAGGCCACTTGGTCGGTCAATTCCGATGCAATCAAATCTCTCCAATCCTGCATTAATAATGCTGTATCGTTCATTTGAATCGCCAGCATCGCATCTTCATCGTGATTTTCCGTCGCCTTTAATAAATCGCGAATCCGAGAGGCTCGCACACCGCGATCAAACCTGCCTCTGCCGATCTTTTGAAGCATCTCACCATCCACCATCCGATGGTTGGCCGACCAGATCAAACCATCCGGCGGATCGACCACCCGCGGACTTTCAGCAGCACTTAAATAACCATCCCAGCCCGAGTTTAAATCAGAAGCCTCCATCGGCCGGCGTTCATCGACAATTCCCCCACCGACCCTGCGAGGAATTCGCCCCATAATGGTCCAGCCAATATGACCATCCGCATCGCCCACCATAAAATTCACATGCGGCACGCCACATTCAGGCGCAAGTTCCATCGCCTCCTGAACAGACTTGCAATGAGCCATATGTGCTATCTTCAGATTGACACCGTCAAACTCCTGTGCCACCCATCGCCAGACGCGTGGACGGCCCTCTAAATCCTGATCCACCACAGGGCCCCAGATGGTCCAATCCATCGTGATTTTCACATCCGAACCACCTCGCACGTGGATGGTTTCCACATACGATTGCATTTCTTCATAGCCTGACGGGGTGCGATATCTGCGAGAGTTTTTGGGATCCGTTTCGAGAGTCAGCAAGTCGCCCCAATCGCCTTGTGCGCTGGTTAATCCCCACGCAATATGACAATTTGAGCCCGCCACCACCGGGGGCCCGCCTGGCAATGTGACTCCATGCACCTCATGCGTTTCACCGGTCGTTTTATCGTTGGTGATTAATGAAACTTTGTACCAGCTTGTGGGTAGGGCAAGCCCCAGATGCATATCATTTGCAACCAGAGCAGGGCCATTTTTCAACCCCTTCTGCCGATTGCCAGAAACGAGCCAGCCATTGGAGCCCAGAACCTTGGTTTCAAGCCTTGTCCACGACTCGGGAGCTTCCAAATCTGGCGAGATCTCCAGATTTCTTAAATTGACGGAATCTGAGGATGGAACAGGAGGTTCGGGAAATGCATCGCCCACAATCGGAGCGTCCCATTGACTACCCCTTGATGTTAGAAATTCGGCCAGTTCTTGCGGTAAAAGGTCATGAATCAAGCCATTGGCCTGGTGCCAGGAGAGATCTCCACCTTCAAGAAATAATGCAATTGACTGACTCACCAGCATTGAATCCTCTGGCTTCCAGACTCTTGGATTGCATTTCAGAACAAAATATTCCCAGGGCTTGCTTTTCAGATCCGCCAGCCCCTGATTCACTCCCTCAGTATATTTCTCAATTAAAAGTCGATCATTTTCATGAAAACTCTCAACGACTTTCTCACATAGACTGCGAAATCGATGCCTTCTGATATTTTTGTCGGACTCAATAATACTTGCACCACCGCCCAGCAACTCGGCCAACTCGCCGGAAGCATATCTGCGAGCCAGATCCATTTGAAAGAACCGGTCGCGGGCATGCACATAACCTAGCCCGTAAAGCACAGATTCTGATGAATCGCCAATGATTCGCGGGGCACCCTGCGAGTCTGTTTCAATTCTCACCGTGGAATTTGCACTCAGGCCCGGCACTGTTAGTTGGCCTGATAGCTTTGGTAAGGAGCTTTCCATGATTTTACGGATCCGCATCACCACCCATGTTGCAATTGCAAGAATCAATGCGATCAATAAAATAATCGCAATTTTGATGAAAATCATGGTCAATTCCTACGATTCAGAGTTCATGGTAATGTTGGTACACCAGTATCGGGTATTTTCACCTGAATTACAATCAGGCAATCGCACACGAGTCAGAAAAGTGGACAGAATTATCAGAATTTCAGCCGAAGCTGGCCTTTCTCTCCCTCGCCTAAAATACCCAGACGCATTTCTGTCAAGTCCGGGTCGAGCATTCCCGACACCACCCGCCCACTCAATTCCACGGGCTTTTTAAGGCAAAGCCAGGCAGCCATGGCGGCTGGTACGTGCGGCTCGACTTCTTTTCCCTCGCCAAACATTTCGGTGAATCGGGGGAGCCACTTGCGACCCTCGGACTCTCGTAGAACGTAGTCCATCACGCCTGTCGGAGTCACGGCTGGAAACAGGGCGTAATAGCCCACAAATCCTTCAGGCCCCTTCCCTGCCGATTTTGGCCAGACACGCTCGAGGGCCAGATTTTCCATCAGCCTCACAAGCCCGGCCTGAGCCGCTGAATAGCCGCTCCCAAAACCAAGGCCCTGATTGTGCCCAGAACCTACAAACACCACGACTGAACCACCTTTAGGACTTTTTTCAAGCCACGGCAAAGCCGCCTTGATCAGATGTCCGCCGCCGATCAGAGAAGTTTCGATATCGGCCCTCCAGACGGTGGGATCGACCTGACTCAGAGGCCCAATCGCACGCATCTGGCCAGCGGCATGAACGACGGCCTCGAGACCACCCTGGGATTCTGCAAATCTCTGTACAGACTGATCTAATGACTCATAATCACAAACATCGCCAGAAAAGACTTCGATATCGGCCAGGGGCTCATCTTCCAGGAGATCAATCCGGGCTTGATCCAATCGGTCCTTATCACGCGCAAACAGTGCCACAGCAGTGCCTTGGGCCACTAACGCACGTGCGGTAAAGAGCCCAAGTCCATGCGAACCACCTGTGATGAATACCGCTCGTTTTGATGACATAAGTCTTTATTTCTATGATGTTTGAGCCTTTGTCTGACAGCTTTGGCCCTGTTCGTCATGAGACCGGTGGGAACTTCTCGATTTTGCAGTATCAGGCGGATCAAATACAAGCCTTGGCCGCTTTCATTTACCAAGGGAAGCTCTGATTTTTGTGAGGATCCCCGGATCCTCTGTTTCCGAATTCATCGACTTCAGGCATAATGACTGTCAGCGGGCTTACATGGGTAACAGCCACGCAAGTTTGGATTGGAACGAGACTTCACAGTCCACTTTGATGGATCCGGAGCGACCAGAATCATGTCAGAATCAGCCCAGGATCAACCGAAAGGCTCCAAACCCGCTGTTCAGCCCACTTTGGAAGCCACTGCCAGAGTTCGGCATCTGATGGATTACTGGGAAGCCGAAATGGATCGTGGAGTGACTTTGACGGCGGAAGAAATTTGCAAAAACGACATGGATATTATTGAAAGGGTGCGCGACCAGATTGATTCGCTCCATGCCATGACTCGAATCATGACCGATATGACAGCCGCAACCGAGTCGCTTGCGACAATTGAAGCAAATCATGACCACTCGCAGAATCAGACTGTTACAAACACCTTCAGCGACCTCGATCTAGTGGCAGCTGAAGGGCTTGGGTTGATTCCAGAGAAGTCTGAGAGACAACCCGCCGAAAGTCCACGGTTGATTGTCGGTCGATATTATCTGGAATCGTTTATTGCTCAGGGTGGCCATGGTCAGGTCTGGCGGGCATATGATCCGGAACTGCAGCGCCGGGTTGCATTAAAAATGACCCGTCCGGAGCGCATGGCAAAGCTTTCAGCACATCAGCGATACATCGAGCAATACCGGCTTCTTGAAGAAGCGCGTAAGGTGGCCCGGCTGAAAGCGAACGGGATTATGACGATTTATGATGTAGGGATTCAGGATCCACTTGCATTTATTGTGTGTGAATTGATTGATGGGGAAGATTTATCACACCGCCTTCGCAATATAAAACCGACATTTGCAGAAGCTGTAAGGCTTTGTATTGAAGTGGCTGAGATCCTTGAAATCGCACACAAGGAAGGGTTTATCCATCGCGACATCAAGCCTGGGAATATTCTTCTCGAAAAAGGTGGGCGTGTGGTGATCACCGATTTCGGGATTGCAGCCACGTTTAATGATATTGATCGCGAGGCTGGAATGGTTGTCGGAACACCGAGTTATATGTCGCCTGAACAGGCCACTGGTCAGACAGATGCGATTGCGACAACGACGGACATTTATTCACTTGGAGTGATTTTATTTGAAATGCTCACAGGTCGTCTTCCATTTGAAAATGAATCCACTTCAAAATTGCTTTCCCAAATCATTGAAAATGATCCACCAAAACCGACGTCAATCGACCCACTGATTCCATTGCCACTCGAACGAGTCTGCTTGAAAGCGTTGAGCAAAACTCCTCTGGATCGTCAGCATAATGCAATGGAGTTTTCTGACAGCCTGCGATATGCCGCACTGATTTCCAACATCAAATGGGAAAAGTCGTGACTCAGATAGTCGTAGGACTCATGAGCATCAGACACCGTCCGAGGATGGTCGATTTGATCGGCTGACAGACATTTGGGTTCATCCGACTCAGAAACAACTGGCCTGAGATTTTCGCCACGATCCCGCAGTCGTTTGAAAGCGATACCAAGATTTATTGCAGCTAGAGGACTTTACATCTAACCCCCGAACCGTTACAGTCAATGTATACACATGCTTCTGCTGATGACGCAACTACAGAACCAATAAAGAACATGAGATCTGGGCGTGACCTAAAATCGACAAGCCTGAAAGTCGCTATTCTAGCGATCTGGCTGTTGTTTCATGCCTTTGGGTCGGGTGGTCTGCACACTGTTCTGGAATGCGGCCACGGAGAGGCTGGCGAGACGTTTGCCCACCAGGAAACGGAATCCGCACACTGGGCTGGCCTGAAGTCGGCCCCTACGCTGGGTTCTGAGTGCGATGCCTGTACGATTGCCAGTCAGGCGGCTGTACGGCCCTTAGAGGTTGTTTCTGTTCTGGCTGACTCAAATAGTGAGTTTTTTGCAGACGAATTATTGCTGGTCCAATCCGAAATGGACTGGTCATCAACACGCCCTCGGGCTCCGCCTTTATCCTGATCTCTGAAAAAAATATCTTGTCAAAGTCTGTGTGAGCAGTGGAATGCCGATGCATTTGCTGTGAACCCAAATTCTCAATGGTTATCCCATTTCGGGAGTAACCGGCTGACATAACATCATTTTCTGATCAGGATTCATATAAATCATGCAACGTACACACTCGCCCAGAATTGGGCTGAACGATCGTATTCGTAGAGGTTTCACTCTGATTGAACTGCTGGTTGTGATTGCAATCATCGCGGTATTAATCAGCCTTCTGTTGCCGGCAGTGCAATCGGCCCGCGAGGCTGCCCATCGGGCTCAGTGCCTGAACAACATGAAACAGATTGGATTGGCTCTGCACACTTACCATGAAACGCATGGAGTTTTCCCACCAGGTTATGTGAGCAATTATCGTCGCGATGCAGGCGACGAAGGGACCGCTGAAGATGACATCGGGCCAGGCTGGGGCTGGGCCAGTCAGATATTGCCGCAGTTGGAGCAGTCGCCCATTCATAATGCCATCAATTTCAGTCTGACGATGACTTATGCTGCTAATGAAACCGCACAACTCACACGCATCACGGCTTACCTCTGTCCTTCAGACTTCACGCCCAGCAAGGTTCCCGTGCGTGATGAGTCAAACACGCAAACGATTTACACCGTTGGCACCAGCAATTATGTGGGTGTTTACGGAGTGGGTGAGATTGGCGAAGCTCCTGGGCGTGGCAACGGCGTATTCTTCAGGAATAGCCGTGTTGGTGTGAGTCAGATGATGGACGGAACGTCCAATACATTCATGGTGGGTGAGCGAAGTCATAATCTGAGCTATGCCACATGGACAGGCCGATCTGTGGGCGGTTGGCTGTTCACGACGGCATCGTTTGAGGGCGGGACGAACAAGTTCAATCCTGAACCGGAAGAGTCGTTCTGCATGATTTTGGGCCCGATTGAATTTGAGGATGCGGATGGGTTGCCACGCACCCCGAATTATCCGGCTGCACACGTGGAAGATTACTGGAGCCGGCACCCTGGCGGGGTGAATTTCCTGTTCGGAGATGGCTCGGTGCGTTTCATTAAGAACTCGATCAGCAAGCCGGTTTACGGCTCTTTGGCGACACGCAATGGTGGAGAAGTGATCAGTTCCGATTCTTATTGATCGATCAATTGGTAATCATCACCGAAATAGGGCTGACCTTGAGGGTCGGCCCTTTTTATTTTAGCGATTTTTCATTCGACATGCGTTATACTCAAGCGAATCGAATCGATTGGGCCCATTTTTTCCAGAAGAGCTGAGAGCCACATACGATGAAAATGCCACTTCCACCACAATTGGCGCGTGATGCAGGTCGATTTCGCGACGTGGTGGGCATTCTCGTCAAGTATGGGCTTGCGGACGGGCTTCACCACTTTGACATGGGTGTGCCTGAGCGGATCTCATTTCTATTCCAGAGTCCTGATGGAACAAGGCTTTACGAGCTGTCTCAGGCAGAACGGATCCGGCTTGCGATCACAGATCTGGGGACGACGGCGATAAAAATCGGCCAGATTTTATCGACCAGAGCCGACCTGGTTGGCCCTGAGATTGCCGAGGAGTTGAAAAAACTTCAGGCCGATGTGCCAGCCGATCCACCAGAGACGGTCAGGCATGCGATTCTCGAGCAGTTTGGGCAACATGCGGACGATCTTTTTGCTGAGTTTAATGACGTGGCACTGGCCTCGGCGTCGATCGGACAGGTGCACAGGGCGAAGCTGTTTGATGGGCGTGAGGTGGTGGTCAAAATCCAGCATCCGAATATTTCGCAAAAAATCGAGACCGATTTTCGGATCCTGATTCAACTGGCTGAATGGGCTGAGGCTTACGACAGTGAATTAAAGCTCGTCAAGCCCAAGGCCCTGGTGACGGAAATGCGGCGAGTGCTGCGCAAGGAGTTAAACTTTTTGCGAGAGGCATTAAATCTGGAGCGATTTACAAGCCATTTCAAAGACGATCCCAACATAAAATTTCCGCAACCCGTGACCGAATTCTGCACGGATCGCATTTTAACGATGGATTATATTGAAGGCATACCAGTTCGGGAAATCGATCAGATCAAAGCGATGGGGATATCGGATAAAGAGCTGGCAGAACGTGGTGCGAATGTCTTTTTGAAGATGATATTTCAGGACGGTTTTTATCATGCGGATCCACACCCTGGGAATATTCTGGTGAATGCTCAGGGGCAGATCATTTTGCTGGATGCAGGCATGGTCGGCGTGATGGACGAGACGACCCGATCGAATGTGGAGACCATGCTGGAGGCTGTGGTTGAGCAGGATATCAGGCTTCTGGAGGACGTGATCCGGCGGATTGGATCGACACCCGAGGATCTTGACAGGCTGGCATTGAGGCAGGATCTGGCGGAATTTATCAGCGATTATGTCGATGTTCCGATCCGTCTTTTAAATATTTCGGCGGTATTGAATAATGTCACGGCGATTGTCAGGAAGCACCATATTGTGCTTTCTCCACCTTATGCGATGCTGATTAAGGTGCTGGTGATGCTGGAAGGAACGAGCCGGTTATTAAATCCCCGATTTAATCTGGCGGAAATGCTATTGCCATATTATCAAAATTCGCTGGTCAGGCACTTGAATTTCAAAGGCCAGTTGATGTATGCCCGGCGGCTGATGGTCGATTTTTCGCAGATGGTGCGAGATCTGCCGAATAATGTCAGCACACTACTGGATCAATTGGAATCAGGTCGATTTTCGATCCGTCTGGAACACCGCCGCATCGAATCGGCTGTGAACAGGCTTGTTCAGGGCCTTCTCTGCACCGCATTATTTACCGGTTCAAGCATGCTCTGGAGCAGCAAAACGGCCCCGACTGTTTATGGAACATCGGTTCCAGGCTGTATGGGATGCCTGGTAGGCGTATTGATGGGGATCCGCTTACTCAGGGCGATTCAGCATACGGGTGG
>CAMCFM010000013.1 GCA_945874095.1 Candidatus Kuenenia stuttgartensis | reverse complement strand
GGTCGGCTTGCGTCTGGTAGACGGCATTTCAATCCGCTTTGTACCGGTCAGATACTGGCCGGTCAGGCTCCGTTCCTGGAGGGCCAGATCTTCAATACTGCCCTGAGCCACCAGTTCGCCGCCGAGTCGACCTGGCCCAGGGCCGAAGTCAACGATCCAGTCGGCAGCGCGCATGGTGTCTTCATCATGTTCCACAACAACCACGGTATTCCCAGCGTCCCGCAGACGTACCAAAGTATGGATCAGACGGTTGTTATCGCGTGGGTGGAGGCCAATCGAGGGCTCATCCAGGATATATGTCACACCCACCAGCCCTGAACCGACCTGACTGGCAAGCCGGATCCGCTGAGCCTCTCCACCGGAAAGGGTCGGCGCAGATCTGTCAAATGTCAGATATCCAAGTCCAACATCTGTCAGGAAGTGAATCCGGCTACGGATTTCGCGGACCAGTTCCGTGGCCACTCGGGCCGTGGGGGCATCCATCGGCTGGACGTCCGCAAGATCACCGGCTGGAGGAATATCGCCTGCAAAAGTCGAGAAGAATTCCGAGGCTGCCTGAATCGGTAGATTCCCGATCCGGTTGATCCCCCATCCGCCCACTTTCGTGGCCAAAGCCAGCGGGTTAAGCCGTCCTCCATTGCACTTGGGACATGGAACGGTGATGTAGTTGTCGGATTCCGTGGCTTCATCTTCGTCGAACGATTTCTTGGCCAGAATGACCATACTCAGAAGATCGCGAAACCCCTGCCACTGACGCTGAATCTTCGATGGCGGAGAGCCTTTGCGGGCTCCCACCAGAGGGATCCGCAGAAAGCGATCGCCAGTTCCTTCCACAAGCTGATGACGGAGCTTTGGATCAAGCTCGCACCAAGGCGTTTCGGCAAAAATCTTGGCCTCAGCGGCATCGTCCAGGCCCAGCAGAGCGGCCAGCAGGCCTAGGCTTTCGTTGATCGCCTTGCGGGTCAGGTTCTTCCACGGCTCGATGGGCGTAATGGCACCGTCCCAAAGGCTTTTGTTCGGATCAATCAAGCGATCCAAATCAAGCTGGCGGGCTGTACCAAGGCCCATACAAGTACCACACCAGCCCTGAGGACTGTTGAAGCTGAAGAACTGGGGGCCGGGCGGCGGGAAGCCGATACCACAGCGGCCACAGGCATATTTGCTGGAGAAGGCAAACGAGATGCCGTCCTCCAAAGCGATCACGACCGATCCACCGCCCACCTTAAGCGCAGAATCGACAGCTTCCGTCAGGCGGGTCCGGTCGCTTGAGGATAGGCTGAAACGGTCCATCACAACTTCAATATCGTGCTTGAGCTTGCGATCCAAGTTCAGATCATCGCCCAGATTGATCAACTGGCCATCCACCCGGGCCTTCACAAACCCCTGACGCATCATGTCTTCGAGAATGTCGTTATGCTCGCCACGCTGGCCTCTCACCACCGGAGCCAGTACCGTAATCAGGGATTCTTCAGGAACCCGATGCTCGATATGGCCCAGAATCTGGTCGCGCGACTGCGCCATGACTGGATCGCCACATTCCGGGCAGTGCCCCTGCCCGACCCGCGCGAACAGGACGCGCATGTAATCGCTGATCTCAGTGATCGTACCCACAGTGGAACGTGGGTTCCGGCCAGCCGTCTTTTGCTGGATGGCAATGGCCGGGCTGAGGCCGTCAATCTTGTCCACATCCGGCTTGGGCAATTGCCCCAGAAACTGGCGGGCATAGCTCGAAAGGCTTTCCACATAGCGTCTTTGACCTTCTGCGAACAGAGTGTCGAAGGCCAGTGAGCTTTTGCCTGAACCGGAGACGCCTGTCATGCAGATCAACCGGCCGCGCGGCAGATCCACACTCACGTTCCGCAGGTTATGCTCACGGGCTCCGCGGATCCGAATCATCGACAGTGCCGATGACACAGGCATTTCCACGGCTACAACCTCAACCTTAGCCAACTCCGGTTTCGCATCCGGTGGTTTGACCTCTTGGGGTTGCTGGGCCTGTGCGGTGACTTGATCCGTCGTCGTGACCGTCGTTTTTTTTCGCCCCACGTCAGTCCGCCGCCATTTCGGTGAAGATTGGTTTCAAGGCCTGATAGGCAGCCTTGTAGTGACCATATGCCGTATCATAATCTTTTTGCAGGGATTTATCAGTATTGATGTGCTCCACTTCCCGAATCGTGGCATCGCACGCTTCAGGAACCGTGCTGAATGCACCCGTGCCCACATGGGCCAGCAGGGCCACTCCAAAACCAGGCCCTTCGGCGGCATTGATCGTGGCCACAGGGCTGCCGTAAATGTCGGCCTGCATGTGTCGCCAGAACTGACTGCGGGCACCACCGCCTGAAAGCCGGACCTGACGGACATCCACACCCGCCTTACGCACAAGTTCCAGGCTGTCACGCATGGCAAAGGTTACACCTTCCATCACCGACCTGATCATATGCTTGCGTCCATGACGCACCGTAAGGCCAATCCAGCCTCCACGGGCATAAGGGTCGAAGTGGGGCGTTCGCTCGCCAGTCAGATAGGGCAGAAAGACCAGCCCTTCGCACCCTGCAGAAACTCCAGCCGCCTCAGCCGTAAGCAGTTCGTAAGGATCCACCCCACGACGCCCCGCCTCAGCCACTTCCACTTGCCCCAACTCATTACGCAGCCACTGCATGGCACCACCGGCGGAAAGCACCACGCCCATCGTATGCCAGGCACCTGCCACAGCATGGCAACCCGCCTGAAGCACGCCCGCTGGGCCAAATTCAGGAGTATCGGCATGGGCAAACACCACGCCGGAAGTGCCCAGAGTGGCGGAGACCACGCCTCCGCGTACAATCCCATTCCCCACGGCCGATGCCGGTTGATCGCCGGCCCCGCCCACAATCGGTGTCCCCACGGCCAGCCCGCACTCGGCGGCCCCAATCGGGCTGACCTGCGATGAAACTTCGTGACTCTCGTAACATGGAGGAAGGATCGACGGATCGAGCCCCAGCTTACCGATCAGCTCATGGCTCCACCGGCGGTTTTTCACGTCCAGCAAAAGCGTTCCGGAAGCGTCGGAAACCTCTGACGCAAAGGTCCCGCTCAAACGATACCGAACATAATCCTTAGGCAGCAAAACCTGCCTGAGACGCTGGTAGTTCTGCGGTTCGTGATTGCGAAGCCAGAGGATTTTAGGAGCCGTAAAGCCCGTCACAGCCGGGTTTGCAACCATCCCGACAAGTGCATCCTTACCGCCTGCCAGACGCGTGATTTCTTCGCATTCGGCAACGGTTCGCTGATCGTTCCATAAAAGGGCTGGACGGATCACCTTACCGGCTTGATCAAGAAAGACGGATCCGTGCATTTGACCTGACAGACCAATCCCGGATACATCCTCAGGCTTGATTTTGCCACGATGCAGAACGGCCCTGATGGTCTCGCAAGTGGCTCTCCACCAATGCTCCGGGTCTTGTTCAGACCAGCCTGCCTGAGGGTGATCGCACGGATACTCAGCCGAGGCCGAGGCCAGAATCCGACCTGTTTCATCGATCGCCAGCGTTCTGGTGCCAGATGTCCCGATGTCAATTCCCAGTGCAATACCCATCGTCGTCTCGTCCCTGAACTATCTGTTTTAGATATAGAACCGCTCACCACAGCGAAGAATAACAGGCTTGACCTCCACAGGCAAGCGCTTGGCTGCATGTGTAAACTCGTTTACGTCCACTGTATTGAATGTAAACATGTCGTAATGATGCGGAATCACATGCCTGGCATGCAAGCTGGCCGCGAATTCGACAGCTTCATCAGACGTCATATTCCCAGGCACTCCACGACTGGAATCACGTCCGTTGATCGGTAGAAAAGCAACGTCCACACCTTCCCCGACCGCTTCGCCCTGACCTTCCCACGGAACCGTATCGCCAGAATGAAAGATTTTCACCCCGTCCATTTCCATCACAAAACTCAGATAGAGAAATTCCCCAAGTTCATTCTGATCAAGCCCCTCATGAGCCGCTGAAATCGCCCTGACGGCGATCTTTTTCTCAGAATTCTCATAAACTTCGCCATGATTCAAGCCCACAAGCCGATCGGATTCGATACCGATCTGACCAGCATGACCGATCAAAGCTTTAGGTAGAACCAGTTCTGCCTGTGGAGAAGCCTTTAAAACGGCTGTAAGTGTCACAGGATCCATGTGGTCCGAATGCTTGTGAGAGCAACTGACCAGATCAATCATGGTGAGCAGAGAGGGATCCAGAGGACAACGCGTCATCCGGATATGAGGCTTGCTTGTCCCTGAATACTTGGCAGTGAGCGATTCACTGAGATAAGGGTCAATCAGGATCGTCGCCAAATGGCTTTTCACAATCAACCCACTTTGCCCCAGCCACCAAAGGGCTACCTGGCCAGGTTCGGGAGTGGTGTTGAGAATCTGATTTTGAAGGTCGTGATCGCTCAGAACTGGCTCGATCATTCCGCGAGCCCCCGCGTTGCACGCACCAATCGCACGGCCTTGGCCATATTGATCGACTTTCCGACAGCCACATGGCGTGGTGTCTGGGAAAATCCACAGTCGGGCGTAATGGAAACTCGCTCAGGCGGCAGAATGGCCAGCACTTGCTCGATGCGCTGAACGATCAGCTCGACAGGCTCGACCCAGGTGTTTTTGACATCCACCAGCCCTACGGCCACGTCCATGCTCTCTGGAAGCTGCTTGAGAAGACCAATATCGGTCATCTCACGCGATGCAAACTCCATCGCCAGCTGATTCACCGCCACCTGCCCCACGGATGGGAACAAAGGGGCATAGCTCCTCCAGCCGACGGCTCTGGCCCGATAATTTCCAAAACACATGTGCATGCTGGTATAGACGGGAATCCCAACCACTGTGCGACGCACGACATCGAGAAAATAATCCGCATCTTGAGGGTGGCACGCAAAACTTGGCTCGTCGAGCTGGATAAAGTCCACTCCAGCTTCCACAAGATCCAACAGCTCTTTGCGAACGATGGGCAGGAGTGCCTCGGTCACTTCCTCGCGACTTCGATAAACATCGCCACCGCCAATACATCCAGCCAGAGTGAACGGGCCTGGAACGGGCATCTTCGTAGGCATATTCGGGCAGATCTGACGGAACCGCTTGAATTCTTCCACACAGCCCAGCCCGGTCGGAGCGGTCAGAGGGGCAATTGCGGTGTATTTCCCGCGCTGATCGTGCCCGGGGGCACCCCAGAGGCGGGGTATCGCAAGACGCTGAAGGCCGTGGAGATAGTCGTAAAAACCGAGGTTGAAATCGACTCGCTGCACCTCGCCATCGGTGATCCGCTCCAGCCCAGCGTGAATCTGATCAGCCACAACGGCTCCTACAGCGTCGCGCACAGCCTCTTCACGATCAACCGGCCCGAACTGACTCGAATCCTTGCGTACGGCTCCTGCAAAAAACTCATACCAGCCAGGAATTGGCCAGCTACCCATGACGGTTGCTTCAAGAGGCTTTGGTTTCATGAGATTCTTTGACCAGTTTGATGAAGGCATGACAGTGATGTTCCGGCAGATCATTTCCAAGTTAACGTATACTTACAAATATGGCTATAAAAAAGCCGATCTGTGCGAGCTATTGTTTGTTAGGTAGGAGTCGGAGGCTGCTGATGATTTCTTGGTTTCCCGGTTTGGTGATTTACAAAAATCCAACCGGGGCTAGCGCCAAGACCGGCTAGGTAAGCAGGGCGAAAACCCGCGATATCTTGGTTCGAATCTAGCCGCAGGGCAATAGCCCACGGTTCGCAAATCATAAAAAACCGGGGCTAGCGCCAAGACCAGTTAGATAAGAGCCGCAACGCGATAATCCAAAGTTCGCTAAATAGAGGAAGTGATTTCCTGCCCATGCCTAAAGAAGGCCAAAGGCCGTTTTCATGATAAATAATGAAACGATACTTAAAATGCTTTCCACAAGCCGAAAACCCCGCCTCCTGAATGAAGGCGGGGCATACAGAATCTTGAAATACTCAATAAGAATCAGCGCTGAGGGTTTCTCCACCATCGCGTGTGCCCAGAGCCCACCAGGTGGCTCGGCTCACACTGTCTTTGATGAACCGCACGCTGCCATCGGCCATGGCCACGTTCACTCCGCCCGGGTGAAGGCTTGAAGCTGGATACGACACTGAGTTATCCATGTTACAGCCTGCTCCACAGCCCAGCCGGCAGAAGTTCATTCTGTATTCGTTAGGCGTCTGAATATGGTTCATCATGGTATAACCCGTGATGCCCAAACCCCAGCGATACCCACGATAATCGACAATGTTGTTGCGCTGGTTAAAAACGGCGAGACAAGTCTGCAAAGCCGCTGTCACCAAAGCAGGATTATTTGCAGCATTGAATTTGACATTCTGTGGCCAGCCACCTTCATCTCCGCGAACACCCATCACACCGTTCCCACGATAAGCATTCTGGCCATTTCCAGTCCCTTTGCCGTCGCCCACCAAGGCTTCTGCAAATGCAACTGTGTTGGAAGTTCCATCTGTCACGTCAGCAATATTGGTCGAGGCCCAGGTCGCGAAAATTCCGCTCGTCAAGCCTGTGAAACCGCCTTGAGCGGAACTCACACCGGTACTGCCGTGATAGCTGTTCATGTTTGCTTTGCCAGCATTGCCGTCAGATGGGCAAAGGAATGCTGCAATTTTTGTGAGATAAGCCGTCGAATTGATCGGGTCGGATGTCGATCCATCGCCAGCCGGTGCCCAACTGAAGTTGGCGGAATTGTATAGCGGCGTTTGCTCAAGATAAGGCAAAAGCAATGCCTGGGCAGACCACTGAGTCCAGGGGTCAAAATTATTGTTTGCACTGCCCCGGGGTGCCCTTGAGCCACCCAATGGGAAGCCACCGTGAGAGCTGTGGTAATTATGAAGACCAAGCCCGATTTGCTTGAGATTATTGATGCACTGAGCCCGACGGGCCGCTTCTCGTGCAGATTGCACGGCAGGAAGCAGCAAAGAAATGAGAACTGCGATAATCGCAATCACCACCAACAGTTCAATCAACGTGAAACCGCGATTGGAGCGGGATTTCATAGTCAAAGACCTCGAAATTTGGAAGACGTATGGGAGGATTCATCGGAGCACGCAGAACGAGCGTTAGCCAATGGTTGCACTCTGTGCATGAACCAGAAATTGGCCTGTTTGCATGAAAACGAACAACCTTATCAAGCACTATTGTCAACAACTTCATCCAACAGGTCATTCTCATGATCTGCTCGAAAAGGATTTGACAAAAGAAGTGCGATCAACCGGCAGGTTTTTGTGAAGCCCTGATCATATCAGACTTCGACTGAGCCTCTGTCCTGGCAGGCTTCTGATTCTTGTAGGCTTCTTGAACCATCTTCTGTTTCGCCTGTTCAGCGGCTTTATCCACAACGATCGCCGTGTTCGGTACAGGGCCTGATTCCCCACAGCCTGAAAAACTCAAGACAATCGCCGGAGCGAATACCAAAACAACGCGAACCAAACTAACAGATACGGGCATATACATTCGAAAATCCTACGATCCGAATTGTCGGTCGCAATGCGGATGTTTCTATTGAGTATTTGGAGACATTGGGGTTAGCAGAGAGCTTAATTTAGTTTGCACCATTCAAACATCTAAGTCAATGGCTTGCTGACCAAAAAACATAAATTTGCGATCCGCTCTCAAGCCTTGAGTGATGGCATCAACAGCAAGGCTGATTAGATCGCGAGGGTGCCATACATCGACACCCTTCAAATCTCTTTTCTGACCGCTCAAACCCCTACCTATCCCCCTGCAACTGCCGCTCAAGCGTCCCGGCCGTGATCGGGTGATAGCCGCTGCGGGCCTTTCCAAACAACGCTGTCGCACGCGCCTTGCCATTGGGCAACATTAATATCGCTTTATAAAGAGGCACCACCAGCTTGCGGCGTCCAATCCTGCTGATATAAGCATCCGTTGCAGCATCGGCAGCCGTATAGCCACTGCGAATCGCTAAAAGGAACCAGACATGCGCCACCTCGGCATTTGATTTGTCTGTCAATTGGGCTTTTTTATCAAGCTCTGTCATCAGCGATATGGGCAATTTTTCCGGCAAATGATTGAGAAACGCCAGCCAATCCTGAGTCGACCACTCGGCTGTCATCAAATCATCCGTTTTCATCTCGCCACTGGACCACTTCCTGGAAAGGTCCACCTGCTTCGTCAATCGCTCTGAAACGGGCACCACCGCAGATTCCGGTACGCCTGGCTTGTTCAACCATTCGCCCAGATCCAGGCCCTTTAATGCAACATTCGTTTCTGGCTTCAATTTGGTCTGATAATAAGCCACAAAATCAGCGGTCGTCACGCTTTTCCAAGCGTTATCTGTAAACCAGCCTCGCATGAATGTATCAAAAGTCTCTCGCCCTAATCGCATTTCGAGTTGATACAACAGCAACCGGCCTTTTTCATAAGGGATGCGTGTCACACCGTCGTCCGGGTCACGACCTGCGAAGTCGGGTAAAAGCCGCTGGTCGGGAGCGGGCACTTCCTTGAGCTCGGCAAGCAGTTCCTCATAGCCCAGCCGTCGTTCAAAATCGCCACGCTCAGGCCCGAACAAATCCTCCATGATCCGGCCTTCCACATAGGTCGTAAAACCCTCGTTCAACCAGAAGTCGTGCCAGGTCGCATTGGTCACCAGATTACCTGACCAAGAGTGGGCCAACTCATGTGCCACCAACGAGACCAACGACTTATCGCCTGCCAGAATCGTCGGCGTGGCAAAGGTCACCACCGGATTCTCCATCCCACCAAACGGGAAGCTCGGCGGCAGGACCAGCAAGTCGTAACGGCCCCAGGCATAAGGGCCATATCGCTTCTCGACTGCTTGAATCATGGCCTCTGTATCGACAAACTCGGCGGCGGCTTTTTGCAATGTTTCAGGCTCGGCATAAACGCCCGACCGTGGCCCGATTGGCTTGAAATCAAGCCTTCCCACGGCCAGTGCCAATAAATACGAAGGAATCGGCTTCGCTTGTTCGAACTGATAAACCCCATCGGATTTGCCTGTGCGTGAATCTTCCGAAACGGCACTCATGACAGCCCTAAGTGCTGGATCCACCTGAACCTTGGCCGAATAAGTGAACCGCACGGTAGGCGAATCCTGACACGGGACCCAGCTTCGGGCATGAATGGCCTGCGACTGGCTGTAAAGGAACGGCTGGTTACCTCCGGCAGTGCCTTCCGGGCCAACCCACTGAAGCCCGGAAGCGTCTGGTTTTGTGCGGTAATGAATCCGAATCGAGTTCACTCCAGCCGGCAGATCCACTTCCAGTTTGGAACCAAAAATCGGGTCATTGGGGCTGATCCTATGCGACAGGGCCGGGCCATCGGCGACCGCTTTGATGTCGATGATTTCAAGGCCTCGGACATCTAAAATAAGCTTTGCAGTGGTGTCTTTACGATCTAACGACCAAGTGGCAAGCCCTTCAAGCACCTTCTGCGAGAAGTCCACTTTCAGGTCGAGATCCAGATGTTTCACAGAAACTTTAGAAGGCTGGGCATAGGAATGGGGATCGGCCACGGTTGCACCTCGGCTCTGTATCGAAACGGTCACACAAATGATGAAGTAGATCAAACGGATGAGCCAGCGAACGTTCATGATTCTCTGCCCCTGACATGCATTCCCTTGTTTTTTTGAGGCAACCCTCTACACCATGAGCCTACCAATTTAAGCCTTTAAAAGCTACAGGCACATAGGATCAGGCTGAAAACAACTTCCGGCTTTAAAACCAGCCGAAGCAAGCGTCAAGCCGGCTTGGCGATGAAGGGTGGGGCTATTGATGTCCTTCGGAAATTCCTGTTAATAGACGTCTCCGCTGGAGCCCAATCACCCCAAAGTCGGAGTGATTCCTGGCCTTTACCTTATCCAATGAAGCAGGTGTCCGGCCCATTCGACCATTCCTGAAATTTCATCTGTAAATTGATCTGGACGAATCTCCGAAAATCTGGTCCAACAGATAGATCAACTGAGTTCGGCTGCATGCAACATTCATCAACTTTTGAGCTTCCACTGTGGCTGCACGAATGGATTCGTCGGCAATCACTCCTGAACCACGGCCTGCCCACCGGCTTGAAGCCTGGTGCGTCACGCTTTTTCTGGTCATCCTATCGTGCGGTCTGCACGCGCCGTCCCTGTTCTTACCTTCGCAATTTATCTTCAGTCCTTCAGACATTTTAGGCAGACAAACCGAACTCGGCGGTTCCCCTCTGTTTGAGCCTTCCAACCGGCTATTGATCGACCCTCTCCTGCAATTCGAAACCTGGGACAGCTTCGCCCGCCAATCGCTTGGAAACGGTCAATTCCCTTGGTGGAACCCCTACAGTGGAGCCGGTGCTCCGTTCGCTGGAAACGGCCAGAGCCAGCTTTTTGACCCTGTCAAATTCCTGTTCAGACTCATGCCCTCACCCTGGGCCTGGGCGGCCGAATCGGCTCTCCGTTTTATCGTCGCAGGACTCGGCATGTACTGGCTTTGCAGATCCTGGAAAGCCTCGGCTGTGACTCGCTGCTGGTGCGCATTGGCATTGCCCATGACCGGCTTTTTCACGCTCTGGAGGCTTTATCCATTGGTGGCCGCCGGTGGAGTCATCCCCTGGTTTTTACTGGCCTTTGAACGACTCCCCATCCGTCCATCGCCTATCCGATTCAGCCTGGCAGCTCTCGCAACAGCCTGGCTGACTGTCTCCGGGAATGTTCAAATCGCCGCCGTTGGCTGTATCGCCGTTGGCTTGCGATGTCTGCTCAACCAGTCGATCAAACAAGCCGCCTGGTGTTCGGCTTCACTCATCGTCGGGTTCCTGATCTCAGCACCTGCCTGGGTCAGCCTGGCCTCATATCTCAGCCAAAGCCCGATCTGGGCCGACCGCATTGCAGAACACTCCGGACAAGGCCGCAGCGCCACGGCCCGATGGATGGACCTGCCCACCTTGGTCGCTCCGTATCTATATGGAAGCGAACGCCGGGGCGACCCCAATCTCCATAAAGCTCTGGGAGCAGGAAACGTCAATGAAGCCGCCTCTGGATATGTCGGATTGGTCAGCCTTCTTGCCCTCATCCCCGCCGCTTTGATCCATCCTAAGATTCGCCGGACGCCGCTCCTGCGATACGCCCTCTGCCTCTGGCTAACCGGCCTGATCATCGGCTATCGCCTACCTCCAGTGACCTGGGTCTGGCCTCATCTGCCAATCCTCCAAGGCATGGATCCCCGACGTTTTCTGATCGGCATGAGCCTTGGTGGTTGCATCCTTGCCGGTCTCGGACTTCAAAGTCTTGCACAGAAGTGCTTTCAAACGATTATAGCGGAACGCTGGGCGATCCGAATCTGGCTCGCCCTTGCGATCAGTTTCAGCCTGGGAGCTTCCATTCCATTACTGATCCAGGGAAAGCTCGAAAAACAAGCCATTCAGCATTACGAAAATTCAGTCGAGGCTGGCCCAAACCACGCGGAATTGGTCAAGGCACGGGTCTCCCAGCAGATGCAATCCATCTGTCAGGCATGGCCCGCTTACATGGCTGGCCGATCTTTGCTTGTTCTCATGCTCGCCGGAATCTTTTGGACTACTCCCGATCAACCATCGCGAAGGGCTGCCGCTGTAGGACTTTTGGCACTCTGCGAACTCCTCCATTTTGGATGGTTTGTAAACCCGTATGTCAGCCGTGACTGGTTTGAGAAGGTGCCGAATCCGGCCCTGATCCATCGCCTGAAGGAAGTGGCTGATTCAGCGCAATCCAGCGGCTTTGAGGCTCGATTTCTAGCTCTTGGAGAGGCCCTCCCTCCCAACCAGCTGATGCGGTTCGGGCTTAAGGATCTCAGGAATTACGACTCCATTGAGCTGAGCCGCAGCTTCACCAGCCTCAAGAATTTATACAACCTGAAGCCCGGTCAGGATCAAACCTCGCGCCGGGAGATCCGCTGGCCGGGCGTTCAAGCGGCGCAGGATTCACTCAAAAACTTTGGAGTGATTGGAGTGGTTGGCCTGACAGAACCTCCATCGAACCTTTTTGACCGAGTCGAAAGCCCCATGGAAGGGGTCTGGATTGGTCTCTGGAAGCCTCAAATCAGGCGAGCATCACCATCTGCAACGATGATAAGCGATGAGCCAGGCAAGATTCGGATTCGTATGGAGAAAGCCGATAAACCAGTGATTATCCGCGAAATGTTCGATCCTGGCTGGCGGGTCAGCGATTCAGGATCAAAGGAAGTGAATCTTCAAGAGGATTTGGGCACCGGTTTTATCGCCATTATTGCCCCTGAGGCGTCACTTCCAATGGAGGTGGAACTCTGTTTCAGGCCTATATTCTGGAGGGAGATGTTTTATGCAATGACAATTGGTGTAGGGCTTTGCTGTTCTGTACCGACTCTGTTCGGGATCAGGCAGATAAAAAATCGAAAAAAAACCTTTCCACCGACCGAGGTCGGGGGTTAAAATCGTCAGCAGATTCAAACTCCAGATCATTAAGGCATCAATTCTGATGCGGGAAGTAAAATCATGATTCAATATACCTGCGATTTATGTGGCTGCATGATCAACTCAGATTCAAACAAGCGATTTGTTGTAAAACTAGAGATTTACCCCATTGACACCAGCCTCGAGATCGTACCGATGGATAGCGATACGGATCCGATCGAGTTGATGGAAAAGATGATTGAATCAGCCAATGAGATTGAAATAGAAGAGCTGCCGCGAAATGAAACCCGGCGATTTGATCTCTGCTGCGGTTGTCATAAGAAATTCTCAACCGATCCGCTGGGCCGAAAAACGAGTCGAAAAGTCTATTTCAGCTCGAATTGAACAAAAAGAAACTTCTGAAAAGGCATATCGAATTGAACCGTCGCAGCTTATTAAAAACTGTTCCAGTCGTTGGACTTGTTCCGTTTTGTGAGTTCAATAAACCAGAATTGATGGCCCAGAATCAGGCCTCTGGGGCGACAGGGAAGCCGAAAGAACTCGGTTCCCGGCGGGAGTTGTTTATAGATCGGTTTCTGATTGAGAAAATGACGGGCGCTGAACTCAGGCTCCACAGCCCCCAGGCAGCGCCTGCCAGTCCCAGTCCTGCCGATCATATGGAATATGCAACTGTCATTAAGGATGTAGATCTTTATCGGTTCTACACGCGCGATGGCCGGGGCGCGAAGCACGATGGAGATTCACCGGAAGTCACACGATATTGTGAAAGCCGCGATGGGATCCACTGGACCAGGCCAATTCTGGGAATCCATGAAATTGGTGGCTCCAAAGCCAATAATGTGATCCTCCACGAACCTCCGTTTTGCCATAACTTTGCACCATTTCTCGACACCCGCCCCGGAATCCCGGCCGATCAACGATTCAAGGCATTGGCTGGAACAGTCAAATCGTCGCTGGTTGCATTTGTATCAGGTGATGGGATTCACTGGGAGAAATTGCGCCAGGAACCTGTGATCCGATACACTCACGAATATGCATTTGACTCGCAGAATGTCTCGTTTTGGTCGGAGTTGGAGAACTGTTACGTCTGCTATTTCCGCCATTTTCTTGACAGAAAACTCAGATCCGTTTGCCGCACCACGTCTCCTGACTATTTGAATTGGTCTGAACCTGTCGCACTCAAGCCAAACTTTCCTGGCGAACATATTTATACCACGCTGACCCATCCCTATTTTCGGGCCCCCCATATTTATATTGCAACACCCACCCGGTTTTTTCCGGACCGTGGTGAAAGCACCGACATCATGTTCATGACCGCACGTGGCCCAGGCCCATTTGACCGAACTTTCCGCGAAGCCTTTATCCGCCCAGGCCTTGATCCACAAAGATGGGGCAATCGTTCAAACTATGCGGCCCTGAATGTGGTGCCCACAGGCCCTGAAGAAATGTCGATTTATGTGACCCCATTTCGCCGGTTCACGCTTCGTACAGACGGATTTGCATCGGTTCATGCCGGTGCCGACGAAGCCGAAATGATCACCCATCCATTGCAATTCCAAGGCAAGCGACTGTTTGTGAATTATTCCACCAGCGCTGGTGGACGAATGCGAATTGAAATTCAAAACGCCGAAGGTCACCCCATTTCAGACTACTCACTCGACGATTTTCGTCAGCTTGTGGGCGATTCCACAGACCAGCAAGTCGGCTGGAAACGCGGCGGAGACCTTGAAAAACTCGCAGGTCAGACCATCCGCCTGCGATTCGTCATGCAGGAAACCAATCTCTATGCCCTCCAGTTCAAGGTGTAATCCGGCTGACAGATATCACTTTGGTCTCTATTCAAAAAAACAGGGAATTCCGAATGTATCCTCGAATTAAGATCCGTTTGATGGCATCTGTACTATTGTATGGCCTGTACACCGCCTTCATGCCAGGTTCCGAATCTGCTGAAAAGCCCAATGTTTTACTGATCTGTGTTGACGACTTAAAACCACTCATAGGCGCTTATGGCGACAATCTGGCTAAAACTCCGAATCTGGACAAACTGGCCACGCAAGGCGTTCTTTTTGAGCGTGCTTATTGCAATCAAGCTGTCTGTTCACCTTCGCGGAACGCCTTATTGACATCGCTCCGGCCACAGACTCTGGGCATTTATGATCTCCCGACAAACTTCCGTAAATCTCGCCCGGATGCAATCACTTTTCCTGAATTCTTTAAAACCAACGGCTATCGCACAGAGGCCATGGGCAAGATTTTTCACGTCGGTCACGGTAATCACGAGGACGATCAGTCGTGGTCAGTTCCTCACTTTAAAGCAAACAGCATTGGATATGCGCTGAAAGAGAATCAGGGGCAGACCCGCGAAGGGGCTTTATTTGACAACAAGAAGCCTGCCGACCTGCCGCGCGGATCTGCATTCGAAAATGCCGATGTGCCTGATAACGCTTATGGTGATGGCAAGATTGCCGACGAAGCTGTCCGGCGATTGCAATTGGCCAAAGCCGGTACCGGTCAGCCTTTCTTTATGGCTGTGGGTTTCCTGAAGCCACACCTGCCATTTTGCGCACCGAAAAAATACTGGGATCTTTATGACCGAAATGCAATTCGGTTACCAGCCGTAAAATCGGCGCCGGAAGGGGCACCGGAATTTGCTCCTCAATATGGTGGAGAGTTGCGTCAGTATAAAAACATCCCTCAAAAGGGCCCGATCGACGACGACCTGACCAGAACGTTGATTCATGGCTATTATGCCGCAACAAGTTATATGGACGCCCAACTCGGTCGGGTCATGGATGCTCTTGCGGAAAATGGGCATGCTGAAAATACAATCATTGTGCTTTGGGGCGATCATGGATGGCATCTGGGCGACCACGGCATATGGTGCAAGCATACGAATTATCAAGAAGCCACTCGCATTCCCGTAATCATTTCAAAACCTGGATTGAATCCCGGCAAACGAACGCAAGCGTTTCTCGAGTCGGTTGATATTTATCCAACAATTGCTGATCTTGCTGGCCTGAAGCCACCGAAAGGCCTTGACGGAATCAGTCAGGCAAAGGTGATTGAAAATCCTGAGACCGCAATACGTACCAGTGTGACGCATGTTTATCCCAGAGGCGGTGGAATGCTGGGCCGGGCGATTCGGACCGACCGATACCGGATGGTCGAATGGAAGAAGTTCGGGAGCGATCGGGAATCGGCTGTTTTTGAACTTTATGACTATCAGACAGACCCGCTTGAAACCAGGAATATCGCCTCGACAAACCCGCAAGTGATCTCTGAATTGAGCCAGATTCTGGCCAATCAGCCAGAGGCCAAACCTCCAATTGCATCTGGCCCCTCAACGCCGGTCAAACCAGATTCGGACCGGGTCGCCATGTTCACCAGACGTGACACCAACTCCGATGGAAAACTGACACTTTCTGAATTTCTGCTCAATCAGCCGGACCCAGACGAGGCTCCCAAACGATTCCCGAAATTTGACTCCAATCAAGATGGAGTCCTGAGCCGCGATGAATTTGTCCATCAGGGCCGAATCGCCAAAAAGCCCTGATTTTTCGACTGGCATAAAAACTCCGAAACTTTTCCGTCTAATCCGTGTTAAACCTGACATACAGCCTCAGCTACATGACACAACAATCAGGGTTTGACCATGCGAACGCATTTCCTTTTCAGTATCGGTCTGGTCTTCATCGCAGGCCGGCTGGCAGCTCAAGATCAAGAAAACCTCAGGCGTTTTTCGGTTGATCAGACGCAGAGGGAAGCACTCGTTTTTGCACCTGCCAAGGCCAGGACGGAAAAAACTCCGCTTGTGTTTGTATTTCATGGTCATGGCGGCACGATGAAAAACGCTTCGTCTGCATTCCACCTGCACACTCTCTGGCCAGAAGCAATTGTGGTATACCCCCAAGGCTTAAAGACTCCCGGCCGATTGACAGACCCGGAAGGCAAACGCAGCGGCTGGCAATCACGAACAGGAACAGAGAACAATCGCGACCTGAAATTTTTTGATAAAATGCTTGCCGATTTGAAAACTGAATTTCAGGTGGATGAAAATCGGATCT
This sequence comes from Candidatus Kuenenia stuttgartensis, assembly GCA_945874095.1. GTDB lineage: Bacteria > Planctomycetota > Planctomycetia > Isosphaerales > Isosphaeraceae > QWQI01. Next base: position 4,996 of record CAMCFM010000013.1, on the reverse strand, counting down.
ATGCAACCGGCCATTCCAACGGAGGCGGTTTCACTTATATCTTATGGGCTGAACGAAGCGACATTTTTGCAGCCGTGGCTCCATCTGCATCAGCTCGGTTCCGTGAACTCGGCGCGCTTAAACCAAAGCCAGTGCTCCATATCGCAGGGGAAGGCGACAAACTGGTGAAATATGAATGGCAGAAAATGACGATCGAGACCATAAAAACTCTGAACAAGACAACTTCAGTCAAAGATTGGCCCAATGGCAAGTACTGCAAAATTTACGAATCGGAGAACGGTCCGCCAGTTGTGACCCTGATCCACCCTGGTGGTCATCAATTCAACCTGGAAGCCCCGGCATCCATTGCTGCATTTTTCAAAGAATATTCCAAAACTAAAAAACATTGAAGTCTGATGCATGGCGGATCAACCACCATTCAAATCAAAAATGAAAAAATAGTCGCAGCACAAGAAATTCCAGCCAGAATTGCAAGTATGGCATTCCACTGAGTCAAAGATTGTATTTTAAGATCTTTGGATTCAATCTCTGATTGCAATTCCTGCAACTGATCCGCTTCGTCCAGCGAATCGCCTTCCCTCAGCCGACCAAATTCACTCACGGACTGCTGTGCAATGTCAGGCGGCTGGCCTGCGATCAGGTTCTTCAGGTCGTGGATCAAATCTTTCGGCTGCTGGTAGCGGTTTTTTCGATCCTTGGCCAAAAGGGTTTCGACGACGACCCCGAAACCGCTCGAAATCTTGTCGTTCAGGTGGTCAGGTGGAGCCGCTGAAAGATTGATATCGGCATGCTGACGGGTCACCTCGGCTGAGGTCTCGCCCTGAAACGGAGGGCGGCCCGTCACCATGTGATACAGAGTGGCCCCCAGGCTGTAGAGGTCCGTGCGAATGTCGATGTGAACTTCGCCCCTGGCCTGCTCTGGACTGATGTAATAAGGTGTCCCCACCGCCAGCCCAGCTTCGGCCAAGGCCCAGGTTTCATCGGCCGTTGGGCGGGCCAGCCCGAGATCTGCCAGCTTGGCCCGATCGCGATGAATCATGATATTGTCAGGCTTTACATCACGGTGAATCAGGCCACGCTCATTGGCATGCATCAGGGCCTCAGCCACAGACATAGCAATACCGAGCGCCTCCTGCTCCTCAAATCGGCCCACTTCCAGCAATCGTTCGCCCACCGACTTGCCTTCGACATATTCCATCACGAAAAAATAGAGGCCGGCTGCGGATCCAGCATCGATCACACTGACCAGATTTGGGTGCGACAGAGCCGCCGCCATTTTGGCTTCTCGCACAAATCGCTGCACATACGATGGATTTTTGGCGAGGCTGGGAAGCAGAATTTTGACAGCCACGATTCTGTCTACACTGGTCTGGCGTGCCTTGTAGACGACGCCCATACAGCCCCTGCCAATTTTTTCGAGCATCTGGAAGCCAGGAATCTCGATCCGCTTTGGCGTATCACTGACAATCTCACGGCTCAATCGCTCGCTTTGAGACGTGGTCAAAACGCCTCGATCGACCAACACACTTAAAAATGCCGTGCCTGATGGCGATGCTCCGGGATTCGACCCGTGCGAGTTTGCCGCCGAAAGACTCAGCCTGGCTCGGTTCAAATCCTCAGGCGTGGCGAATCCCCGAGAAACCAGTGACCGCTCCAAAATGGACAAGGGATCTTTCCCCTTGAGCCCATTTCTGGATACTTTCGAGTCAGTACTGGTTTCGGCTGGAGTGGCCAATTTTACACCTTTAGTTGTGATTCGCGGAATCGACAAAACCAGCAGAATGGCGAATGTGAGTCGAGGAGAGAAATTCGACTGCCCCTCAGACCAAGGCTTCATCAAATCTTTATCACAACTTTATTGTACAACTTAAAGAGATGAAAAAACATTGGATTCTTTTGAAAAGTTGATTGTCAAGGATTTCGCATTCTCAGAACCAATCCGTCTGGGCAACCCCCAAAGCCCTTTTAAAAATCAGATCCAATCGTGGTCGAATTTCTGTGCCGGACTTGTTAAAATTGGGTCTCAACGATCAACCTGAATCTCAAGAAAAACTTGGATTCCATTCAGGCATGTGGTTTGCAGGTTGGTAAATCCTATCATCTAACATCTTATCTCTGAAGATTTTGGAGCGTGGTCCTGTGTTCAAGATTGGCGTAATCGCTGGTGATGGAGTCGGCCCTGAGGTGGTTCAAGAGGGTGTGGAAACTCTCAAACTTGTGGCCCAGCTTGAGGGCTTTGAGGTCGAATGGAAACACTTCGACCTCGGTGGCGAACGCTATCTGCGCACGGGCGAAGTGCTTCCAGCAGAAGATAAAGAAGGCCTGAAACAGTGCGACGCCATTCTTCTGGGTGCTGTGGGAACTCCACTGGTGCCTCCTGGTGTGCTCGAACGAGGCCTGCTGCTCGACCTTCGATTCTCGTTCCGCCAAGCCATCAACCTCCGCCCCATCAAGCTCTATCCCGGTGTGGACACGCCTCTTAAAGACGCCACACCCGAAAAGATCGACATGGTTGTGATTCGTGAAAACAACGAAGATCTTTACGTCGGTGTCGGTGGCTTCACCCACAAGGGCACGCCTGACGAAGTCGCCATCCAAAGCTCTGTCAACACCCGTAAAGGGGTCGACAAGTGCCTGCATTACGCCTTCGAACTGGCCAGAAAACGTGCTGCTGAAAGGCCTTTCGCAGGTCTGACCGAATCTGAAAAAGCCGCCGGCAAACGCGGTCGTGTGACCTTGGTCGCCAAAACCAACGTCCTCACTTTCGCCCACGACCTCTGGCAGCGTGCTTACAACGAAATGGCCGTGAACTATCCGGAAATCGCCACCGACTACAACCACGTTGACGCCTGCTGCATGCACATGATTCGCGTCCCACAGCGATATGACGTGATTGTGACCACCAATATGTTCGGCGACATCATCACTGACCTCGGCGCCGTTCTTCAAGGCGGTCTGGGCGTGGCCGGTTCGGGTAACATCAATCCTGACAAGGCTTTCCCAAGCATGTTCGAGCCTGTCCACGGATCCGCTCCCGATATCGCTGGTAAAGGCATCGCCAACCCGATCGCCACCTGCCTGACGATCGGCATGATGCTCGACCATCTGGGCAAGCCGCATGCCGCTGACCTTGTCCGAAAGGGCGTGGCACAAGTGCTTGCTGAAGCGAAGGTTAAGACACCTGATCTGGGCGGAACAGACTCGACCAGAACGGTGGGCGAGGCCGTCAGGTCAGCCATCTCAAAACTCTGATTCATCCAAAAAACGGGGCTTTTAAAAAAGCCCCGTTTTTTTGTACCTTTCAGCAACCGGCTCTTTTACAATTCTTGGAACTCCGCCCAACCGACAGAACTTGCGCTAAAAAGGAGGCTTCAGGCACAATCGAAACTTGTCCTCATGATCAGGCCATGCCGAGAGATCGGTCAATCTGAACCGAGACTCAAAAACGGCACGAGCACCACGGAACGAATCTGATCCGAAAACAAGGCAAATGGCTGTCACGCCTGTCTGCCTTCGGACCAAAAAAACGGAAGCAATAACCAAAGCCATTCGGGAACGATTCCCGGAACTGTGGTACGGCAGGGACGCTCCGATTCGTTGACACTGACGCCCGATCCATTGACGCAAGAGGTTCTCAAATCATGAGTTCTGTCTCAAATGTTGCCTTGCAGGCCAACGTTCTGGTCCTGAACAGGCTTTACATGGCCGTCCAGGTGATCTCCGTAAGACGCGCCTTGGGAATGCTTTACAAAGGCGATGCCGAGGTGGTGCACGTTCAGGAGGAAGGCTATTTTGAGTCTTTCACCTTCGACCGTTGGCTCGAACGATCGCTGGAACGCATGGGTTGCTGGGAGCCTGAAGACGACGTTCTGCGATCCGTGCGATTCGAGCTCGAAGCACCGCGCATTATCCGGCTCATGAGCTTTGACAAACTGCCCCGCCAGCGGATCAAGTTTAATCGGCGTAACCTGTTTGCACGCGACGGCAACCGCTGCCAATATTGTGGCAAGAAATATGCCCCTCACGAACTTTCGATGGATCACGTCGTTCCACGCAGCCGAGGCGGCCCAGCCACTTGGGAAAACATTGTCACAGCCTGCCTGCGATGCAATGTCCGCAAAGGTGGCCGCACCCCACAAGGGGCAGGAATGCCGCTGGCCAAGCAGCCGGAAAGGCCCCGGACAAGCCCGCTTCTATCCACCCGCTTGAGTAGTCGTAAGTATCACAGCTGGAAGGTGTTTCTGGAGAACAGCAGTTGGTCAATCGACCTGACTTGAAATGACGATAATATGATCTGGCCAGAAAATAGGTTGGCCAGATCATACCTGGATCTTCAGTTCATTCAATGCACTTCAACAGGTCGGCCTTCGAGTACGGACTGAACCTCAGCCTTGCTCAGCTTCAGCGCCAATTGAGCTAAGTCGCCGTCAAGCATTGGGTTATGGGTACCGCCTGAGACATTGTTCACAGCCACACCGATCTCGCTTTCAAAGGCGTCGCCAGCCGAAAGGGTCGGGGTTTCCACCCGACCGTCGGCCAGAATGACCGTCAGGGGATATGCGACATGGTCCCGGCCAAGATTGGCGTATTCGAACTTGATCGTGGCTTTTTCGAAGAAAATCTCATATCCGTGGGCGAAGGGGCGCCCGCTTTGACTGATCGCGCCGGACGTACAACTCACAACTGGCGAGCCGGGTGCATCGTATTCGTAGTTGGTCTGGAGGTGTACGACAATCCCCTGATCCACCACACCCCGCGACGAAACGCGTTCAGGCTTGCCAAATAGCCAGCCAATAAAGTGCGTGTCGTGAATGTGCAGGTCGATGGCCGGACCACCGCTTTTCTCGGCGTCGGCAATGCCTGCGGACCAATCAGGCTTGCTGATCACCCGATAGAAATTGGCGGCCAGAACCTTGCCATATTGGCCGCTCTGAATCGCCTCGGCAGCAAACGCAAACTCAGGGAAGAACGGCAAAACGTGTGCCACCATGAGCTT
>CAMCFM010000012.1 GCA_945874095.1 Candidatus Kuenenia stuttgartensis | reverse complement strand
ACATGGTCGCCCTTGGACCATGTTCATCGTACCATCCAAGGCTTTTAACCAATTCTTTTTTCAGGCCATAAAGGTAGAGATCAAGATGGTACATTTCCACCGAATGCACCCTGAATTCGCTTTGTTCGCCAGCCTGAACCCACTTCGGCTAGGCATATCCCAGCAGCCCATCTGTCAACAATCGAAACTGATATGGTTTCGATGTTTCCGTGATCGTCAAATGAACCCGTTTTGAGCCATAACCGGGCTTTTGAAAGGTCACCAGATATTCGCCTGGCGGGATGTCTGCGTGAACGGCTCCAGATGCGCGTGAACGAATCTCAATCGAGCTCCCACAGGATTTATTTTCGAATTCCAGTACGACATCGCACAGAGCCACAAAGCGTTCGTCGCTGACATATCCAATTTTCATCTTCTCAGGTACCTGTTCTGGATTGCAACCGTTTTGCTTGATCGAAGTCGGTCCGGATGACTGCGTCCCGATACTTTCAACAGAGATCATGATAACGGCACATCCCATGAATTGCCATTTCAGATCATCATGAAAACACGAAGAATTCGATTCAGTTCGTTTTGACACCGACTGAAGCTGACTACCGGCACTTCGTTATTCAGCTTGCGGATAAGATCACCACCGCCGTTGTAAATATGGGTATGACCACCGAAACCATGGCGATATCCCAATACGACTGTTTATGCGTTTGGCCACAGATCAGCAGAAGCGTGATCACGGCTCCGTTATGGGGCAATGTGTCCAGCCCCCCGCATGATAATGAGGCCACCCGGTGCATTAATTCCGGATCGACTCCCAATGCCAGGCCCCGCTCATAACACGTTTGTCCCAGCGCCTCGAGTGCGATACTCAGCCCGCCTGAAGCGGATCCTGTGATCCCGGCCAGCACATTCACGCTGATCGCCTCCGAAATCAACGGCCGGGATGGAGCAATTCCAACCATCCACTGCTTCACATATGAGAATCCGCCTAATGCTGCAACTGTAGAGCCGTATCCGAATTCAGAGGCTGCGTTAAAGACAGGTAATAAAGAGCTTTGCGCCCCTTTTGAAATCACTTCTGTCAAATCGCTGGCACGTCTCCAATGGATTATCAGCAAACAAACGATCGCGCCAACCATTGCAAGTATTGTTGACCAGACGCCTTGGACCTTCTTTAAGTCGGTTTCTCCAAATCGTTTCTGCGCCAGATAATCCGCCTGCCAGCCCGGCACCACAATCTGTGAACAAATAAAATTCAAGACGAACAGGCAAATGAGTGGAGACAAAGCGACAATCAGAGATGGAATTCTGACAGGTAAGGATTGAATATCCAACTGAGCAGAGCCATGGCCTGTTTGCGAATGAAATCCCTCCCCCCAGCGTGTGGCCTGTCTTCCTCGAAAAGTCAGCCAAATCATACCCAGACCGAACATGATTCCTGCCGATATCAAGCCCATGACAGGCGCTGCATATGAGGTGGTTTTAAAGAATGGCATTGGAATCAGATTTTGAATTTGAACTGATCCTGGCAAGGCCGTCATCGTGTAGGTAAATGAACCGAGGGCGATCGAACCGGGGATTAGCCTTGTGGTTAAGTTCGCTTGACGAAACAATTCCAGGGCCAGTGGAAACACGGTAAAAACTACGACAAATAAAGAAACTCCGCCATAAGTCAATACCGTGCATGTCAGGACCAGTGCCAATATGGCTCGACTGGCACCAACCCAGCGTACGATCCAATGAGCGATGGAAGCGGCACTACCCGTCTCTTCCATAAGTTTGCCAAAAATGGCGCCGAGCAGAAACAATGGAAAATATCGAATGATGAACTTGCCAAGACTATCCATGAAAATTTGCGTATAGGTCGCCATCAGAGGCAATTCGCCTTCAACTGCCACCGCCATAAGGGCGCAGACTGGGGCGATCACAATGACGCTGTGATTTCGGTATGCAAGTAGCATTAAGAGCAGCAACGAAGCCAGAATTCCGATCACGCCAATCATCTTTGATTGATTCCTTTCATTAAGATTCCATCTGAGGACTGAACAAGCTCATGGCAGCTCCCATACCACCACCCACACACAGTGTTGCGAGCCCTCGACGAGTTCTGGACTGAGCGATTCTATGCGATAGATGAACCACCAACCGAGCACCTGTGGCACCGATCGGGTGCCCAATTGCAATTGCTCCGCCATCCGGATTCAACTTTTCAGGCTCTACCGGCAACTCCCGCAAACAGGCTAGAGCCTGAGCCGCAAACGCTTCATTCAGCTCAACAGTATCGAACTGATTCAGCTCCAGGCCAGACATATTCAAAAGTTTCTGAGTTGCAAACACCGGGCCAAGCCCCATCCGTGCCGGATCACAACCAACCAGAGTATATTGATCTACAAATGCTAATATGCTCATACCATTCTCGTTTGCAAATGATTCTTCGCAGACAAGCACCATTGCGGCTCCATCGTTCAGCCCTGATGCATTTCCGGCTGTTACCGTTCCTGCAGGATCAAAAGCGGGAGCTAGTTTTGAGAGCGATCCTACGGTGGTATCAGCTCTTGGATGCTCGTCAGACGTCATTCCTCCAATACTTACCAGCTCATCAATAAAAGCCCCATCCGTCTTTGCTTTGGCGTAAGACTGCTGTGAATTGAATGCAAATAAATCTTGCTCCTCACGACTCACATTATATTCACGGGCCAATCGTTCTGCAGATAATCCCATATGCTTGTGGTCAAACGCATCCACCAGCCCGTCCCTCAAAATGGAGTCGACCAGCGTAGCATCGCCGAGTTTCAACCCTGTCCTAACCCTGGGCAGCAGATAAGGGGCCTGAGACATGGATTCCGTACCACCGCAGAGTACCATTCTCGCAGCTCCCAAACGCACGGCATCGCATCCAAGCATGATCGCTTTCATCCCGGAAGCACACATCATATTCACTGTAAATGCATTGGTGGTGACTGGCAGATTTAAACCAATGGCGACCTGTCTGGCCAGATTCATGCCCATCCCGGCGCTGAGAACATTTCCCAGAATGACTTGATCAATCGAATCCGTTAACTCTTTTGAATGATTGAGATCCTCTAAAATCGAGTTCCCGACGGTGGTTGCCAGTTCAACAGCGGTCATTCTGGCAAGCCCGCCCAGAAAACGGCCTTGAGGTGTGCGGCGGGCGGCTACGATTGCAATGCGTTTCAATGTCTGAATCCTGATTGGGCTGGTGATATGCTTCGGGAAAAGCAATGGGCAGGCATGGGCTGAATGTGGCGAATGATGGGGCGAAAACTCATGTGAGCAAGGATATCGTTTTCGACATTTATACCTGGAGCAATCTCAATAAGTTCAAGCCCTTCATCACAAAGCCTGAACACAGCACGCTCTGTCACATAGTATACGTGTTTGGCTCGACGAAACCGGGGATCGGCTGCAAATCCAATTTGCTCGACAGATTCAACGAACTTCCTGACCCGACCTTCCTGAACAACGCGCAGCAAGCCTTCGTGAAGCTCAACCACTAGCCCGCCTGTCGTAAAAGTCCCACAAAACACGAGCGTTTTTGCATTTTGGGCGATATTGACAAACCCACCGAAACCCGCCAGCCTGTCTCCAAATTTTGAGACATTGACATTCCCAAACTGATCAATCTGGGCGGCTCCAAGCGCTGCATAATCGAGTCCTCCTCCATCATAAAAATCGAATTGGGCAGGTTGATCGACAATGGCTTCGGGATATCGCGACGCCCCAAAACTCAGCCCGCCTGCTGGAACTCCTCCAATTGGACCACTTTCCAACGTCAGTGTGCATTGATTCAAGATCCCGCGTTCAGCCGCAATTCTGGCAATTCCTTCAGGCATCCCAATCCCAAGATTCGCAACGGCCCCGTTCACAAGCTCGTCGCAAGCCCGGGCTGCAATGACAAATCGCTCATCCCAAGGCATGGGAACCTGTGCCATTGTATCTGGATCGGTTGCTGAACGTGCTTGTGAATAGGCTGGATTGAAGGCTTCGGCAAAGGTTTGCTCGTGTTCATGCGGCTGAGCCACCACAATGCGGTCCACCAAAATGCCGGGCACTCGCACGGATTGCGGCGGGGCAGGGCCATCCAGTAAACGGAGAACCTGGGCGATTACAATTCCTCCCTGATTGCGGACAGCCTGCGCGATAGGCAGGACCTCTCCCAGAATCGCTTCATCGTCCATAATCAAACCGCCGTTGCTATCGGCAGCCGTGGCACGAATGAAACCGACATGAACAGGGAACGACTTGTACCAAAGCCACGTGCGGCCATCGAGCTGGATGCGTTCCACAAGCGGCTCGACAGTCATTGCATTAAGCCGTCCGCCTGATTGTTCAGGGTCGGCAAAAGTACCAAGACCTACATGCGTAATACATCCTGGTCGGCCGGCGGCGATATCTCTCAGGAGTTGGCAAATCACTCCCTGGGGCAGATTATAGGCTTCCACCTGATTCCCGACAGCCATTTTACCAAGCTGTGGAATCAGCCCCCAGTGTCCTCCAATCACGCGCTTCACCAGCCCTTGATGCGCCAGATGATTCAGTCCACGCGAGCGGCCATCGCCTTGCCCTGCCGCATAAACCAGTGTCAAATTACGGGGTTTGGCCGTTTCCAGAAACCGCTTTTCAAGAGCGCTGGTTAAAGCCTCGGGGTGCGCGGCTCCGACAAAGCCTCCGCAAACCACGGTGGAGCCGTCGGCAATGGCCTCAACAGCTTGCCGGGCCGTACAGATCTTCCTATCCCTGGGGAAACTCATCCCATCCAGCCTCCGTTGACATGCAATGTCTGTCCTGTGATGTAATCCGCCAAGGGACTACACAGGAATAAAATGGCATTTGCAATGTCTTCCGGCGCACCAAAACGGCCCAATGGAATTTGAGTCATCATTTGCTCGCGTGCAGTTTCGGGAATGGATTTACCCATCTCTGTGAGGACAACACCCGGAGCAACGGCATTCACCGTGATTTGACGACTTGCTAGTTCGCGGCTCAAAACCTTGGTCAAGCCAATCACTCCCGCTTTTGATGCGGAGTAGTTTGCCTGCCCAAAAAAACCGATCACAGCGCTGATGGAAGCCATGTTCACGATCCGGCCTCCGTGATTCATCACATGTGCGGCAGCTTTACACATACGAAAAACGCCTGTCAGGTTGGTCTCAATCACTTCTTCCCAGTCGTCCATCTGCATTTTTTTCATCGTTTTGTCACGCAGAACAGCCGCGTTATTGATCAGGATATCAAGCGATCCGAACGACTTCACGGCGGATTCGACCAATAATGCAACTTGTTCGTCGTTCCGAATATCGGCGGGAACTGCTATCGCCCGCTCGCCCAATAATGCAACCAGGTGTTCTGCCTGAGCGGCATGGATTCCGTTCGGGTCAGGAAAATAATTGATCACAACATTTGCCCCAGCTCGATGCAAGGCAGTTGCAGTCGCTAGACCAAGCCCCTGAGATGCACCTGTGATGATGGAGGTTTTTCCAGCCAGATCAATACCAATCATTTTAATCCAGATCTTTTATTCTGATGGGGAGAGTGAAGTGCAGGTTGAGAGACAAATCGCTTCAGTCCGCTCGAAATTGGATTTGTCTGCAGGCAAGGATTAGACATTCAGAGTTGTCAAATCCAGAGATCAAGCTCTCGCAAATGTTGATTCACGGTTGGGCTGGTAACGGATGTCCAGATATGGGGTTGGCAAACGCTTCTGGCCTCTCCCCAGCGAACGCACGGCTGCTTCCACAAGCCCGCTCGTCAAAAGCGTACGCTCGATTGGATAAGGCGACTTATGATTCACGAAAGTTTCCTCAGCCTTCGACATTAATGCAGCCGAGTAGACAACATTCGGATTCGGAGGCAGGTGGAACAGGGTGGATAGTGGTTCATCCTGATTCTTGAGCTTGGCAGCGAATGTGAAATCACCAACCAGTCCATTCATCAGCAGCATGGTGGCCTTTGTGCCGTCGTTGTAATCAAATCGATATGCAATCGGATCCTTGACCCACTCGCGCATCTGGGCCAATGTCGGGAACCGGTCACTGAACGACTCAGGCTGGGCCAGTGTATGACTGCGTGTCAGGCACGCTTCAAAAAGCCGGGGATTCCAGCCGCCTTTTTCCCAACTGCCTGTTTCCATAGCCTTCCAGACAGCTTCGCCCCTGAGAGCCTGCATGGAGGCCACGCCCGTCTCTCCACCTCGCCTGCGCTCCGCCATGCATTGAATCACCTCGAGTGCATGAAAGTCGTAACTGTCAATCCCACCGATGGCAACCGACATCAACTCCTCAACCTCTTGCCCAAGTGGCATTTCAATCGCAGGCATCCTCCATGTGACGGGTAACGATGAACCTGCACAGAATGCGAAATTCAGTTCGCGAGAAATGTCGACCATCTCTTTGGCCCACTCCCATTTCCAGGAGAGATGCTTGTCATTAAACACAGGCGCCGTTTTGCCATCCTTACGATAGATATCCGTCACCTGTTTAAAAAATTCATATCGCGGATATTTCGTCTGTTCGAATTCAGTTTTCGGATAATCTCCGTGCTCGCCAATAATCAGCACGGCATCGACAGCCATTTTATCGCCTCCACACCGCAAAGCCTCTGCAATGGAGGGATAAATCTTAAATCCAAATTCTGAGGATCGCTTGCGAGCCAGATCCTTCTCCGGGAACTGATCCACATATGCCGAGACGACATCAAACGCAGGTCGATGCCAGCGTCCGTTGATCGGATAACCGACAAGAAACCGCTCGGCCATGTGCCAGGCATGCGAATGATATCGCCATTCTGTTGTGATCACAGCCAATTTTTTACGAAGTGTTTGTGCCAATTCTTCCGCATGAATTTCAGGCAGGAATAGGCTGCCAGAGCTGGTTGCGGCAAGTGTTCCGAGAAAATCCCTGCGATTGAAAATCATCCGAAAAGCTCCTTGATGGGTGATCCCGAAGTGATGGGCACAGGCCGTCCGCTGGCGTCATTATAAGCAGTATCGAGAGGAATTCCGAGCAAATGATAAATCGTGGCCAAAAGATCCTGAGGTGTCACCAGCCGCTGGGCCACTCCACCGCCCCATTTCTCGCTCGAGCCCACAACGCGGCCGCCTTCAATGCCTCCACCCGCCAGGAGTACGCTAAAACAATCCGCCCAGTGGTCGCGCCCGGCATTCCCATTCATCCGCGGAGTCCGCCCGAATTCGCCGACACAATAGACAATCACGTCATCAAGCATCCCACGTTCGTCAAGATCTTGAACCAATGCGGCAATCGCACGATCCAGCGGTGGAAGGTGCTCGTCAAGCCCTTTTACAATGTCGTTATGATGATCCCAGTTGCCGGTATTGATATTCACGCATCTGGCACCAGCCTCGACCAATCGCCGTGCCAGCAATGCGCTCTGGCCATAGCGATGCCTGCCGTATCTGTCTCGCAAAGCCGCTGATTCCAGACCCATATCAAAAGCCTTTCGCATCTCCTCGCCTGAAACCATCTCCAGAGCCTGCGATTTGAAGGTATCAAGCCCTTCCATCACGCCACTTTCGAAAATATCCCGCCGCATAAGGTCGAACGTTTTCACAAGATTGCGCCGGGAATCGACACTTTTCGATGTCAGACCGCTGGGAAGCGAGAGGTTCGGGACCTTGAAATCGGCAGCATTTGGATCCGCCCCAACTTCGAATGGATTATAGGCTTTACCAAGGTAAACAGCACCCTGATAGCCAAATGCTTCGGATTTGGGGATCGTCACATAAGCTGGCATGGGTGGCTTGAGGGGTCCCATGGATTTTGAAATCACGGAGCCGAAAGAAGGCTTCTGGGCTGCATTTCGTGCCAAAGTCGGTCCAAAGTGCCCGGTCAGCATCCAGTGAGCGGAAGGCGCGTGAATCCCGTTTTCATGATGCACGGAACGAACCACCGACAACTTATGCATGACTTTCGCCTGCCTGGCAAGCCGTTCACCGAGCTGAACACCCGGCACCGAGGTTGCGATCGGCTTATAGTTTCCACGATACTCCGCAGGTGCATCAGGCTTGAGATCGTAGGTATCCTGCTGGCTGATACCTCCATCGGTCCAGAATACGATGATCGACTTCTTGCTCGCAGATTTCCCAACCTCCGACGCTCGCGATTCACGCCTCAAAAGTTCGGAAAGCGTCAGCCCCAGTCCGGGCACTCCGATTTGCATAAAGTTACGACGGGTCAGGCCTTCGCAGTTCTGAAATGACTTGCCATTCATGTGCAGCATGGACAAAAGCCTCAATGATTGAACAGAAATTCGTTTGTCGCCATCAGCGACCAAAGCAAAGTCCGACAGGCTTCCACAAGATCCGGCTCAGATTTCAAGAAATCCGCAGCAGCCTTTAATTCCTGATCACGGGGCGGCCGTGCCAGGACTCGCAAGAATGCCTCCGTGACACGTTCCTCAGCAGATTTTTTGCCGCTGGAAAGCCGCTTGGCATATCCCGTCTCAGCCGTCAGCTTCCTCTGAATTTCAGACGAGTTCACAAGCTCCAGAGCCTGGTGGAGGGCAGGGGCATCCACTCGCTCACATTCACACGCCGTCATGCGTGCTGGTCGGCCGAATACGTCAAGAAATTGTGCCGCCACATTTTCGTCTGGCAAATCAATGGACCGAGTGCCGGGTGGCAAGCCCGGAAAATCTGTCGGCACGTCGAGAATCTGGCTGATTCCATCCAGCAATGTCTCCGCAGTCAACCGCCGCATATAAAACCGCGAGAAAGCCTGTGTGTCACCTGAATTCCAGTCGTTTGGTGCTGACGCAAGTCCATAGGCGTAACTGGTGGTGATCATACGAATGAGCTGTTTGTTATCATAGCCGCTCGCTGTAAATTCCTTTGCAAGTGCTTCCAGAAGCAACGGATTACTGGGAGGATTCGTGCTGCGAGAGTCGTCCAGAGGATGCACAATTCCTCTGCCCATGAAGTGCGACCACATCCGATTCGCCATCGTTTTGGCAAAATAGGGGTTCTTTGGGTCGGATATCCATCGTGCCAAACTGATTCTTGGATCGTCCTGAACGCCCATCTTGAATTCAGGACCACCCAGAGGACGAGGCTTGAGCACTTCCCCAGTTCGGGGATGAATCACATCACCTCGTTCGGCAAGGTAAATCGTTTCATCCGTGGGTACTTCGGCGTCCGCAAAACCGCCCTTACGACCGACTCTGGAAAAAACGGCGGCTAGACCAAAATAATCCGCCTGACTCCAGCTTTCAGTCGGATGGTGGTGGCATTGTGCACATTGGATTCGAACACCAAGAAAAGCCTGAGCCACGGATTCCACATAGTCGGGCGACTTCCTCACGGAGCGATACCAAATGGCAGGCGGATTCTCATATTGACGTCCACTTGCGGTAAGAATCTCTGAAACGAACTGATCATATGGCTTATTCGAAGCCAGTGAATCCCTGATCCAGCCTGCGAACAAAGTTGTTCCAGGCCTTTGCAAACTGGTGGAATATCCTGCCCCTCGATTTTGCAGAATCTCGGCCCACTTTAATGCAAAAAAACTTGCATATTCCGGCCGTTCAAGCAATCTGTCAATCAGTCTGGCCCGTTTATTCGGTGATTTATCTAGGGAATATTGGGCGATTTCATCTGGAGTGGGCAAAGTTCCACAAATATCAATCATTGCCCGGCGGAGAAATGTTTGGTCGTCAGCTGCTCCAGACGGAACCACGCCGAGCTTTCTCCATTGTTGCATTAAATACAAGTCCGCAGGAGAGTTTCCCAGATGCTTTTCAACCTCATCCAGTTTCGTCTGGACAGCCTTGATTTTCAAATCATCCTGAACGAATGGAACCACCGCCTGAAAAGTTGCGATCTGATCATTAAACCGGGCCATCACAGCAACAATCCCAGCCTGTGACGTCGTTAATACTTTTCCGTTGGAATCCACTGTGGCAATACCTGGCTCATTCGACTGATATAATGTCTGCCGGGTCACATCACGTGTCGTCCCATCGGAAAAGTACGCTTTTACGTGTAATTGTTGGGCGGACTTGCTCTTCAGGATCTGCCCTTGGGGCGTTAATTCAATGCGTACAAGCTGAGGATCATTTGACTGAGGCCCAATAGCTCCCTGCTCGATCCAGCCCTTCAGAATCCGATAATCGTCACTGGATTCGTCCAGCAATCGACCTCCCCCGTGCGGGATTCGTGCCGTCGCTTTGAGCAGAATCAGACTTTTTTCGGGTGCTGCAGGGAAAATTCGCCGCCCCCGCGCCTCGTTCACCAACGACTGATAATCCACATCAGGCTCGAATCCCAGCAAAGAAAGCCTGAACCCATTCTGGCCTGTCGATTTGCCATGACAGCCACCACCATTGCAGCCCAAACGTGTCAATAATGGAACCACTTCGGTACTGAATCGAATTTTAACGGCTTGTGACTCATCAGCTTTTAAAGGTGTACCAAGAATTGTGATGCTGCAAACCAACAACCACAACAGAGGTTTCAGACCGGTTTTTTGATGGTTCAGCGTCATTTGGTCACTCCACAATTTCCAGATTAAGAAAACTGCTACCCTGATAGATCGGCTCATCTTCCACCACTCCCACAGTGAGTAGCCGAAGGAATTGCACTTTTCCCAGCGGAGCATCATCGTTGACAATGATCTGGATCGACCCTTTGCTGGTCGGCCCCACAAAGGTTTCACCGCGACCTCTGAGGCCAGTGACATCGGTGATCAGCCCAGGCATGGCGATCTCCGTATGCATCTTACCAATAAATCCGTTACGACGCTGCGAACGATATGCAATTTGTATCGTCTCGCCCCGCTTTGCCCTCTTCACAGCAAACGGATCTGCCTCCACGACAAACGCCGAAGGCTGAACATCGATACTTACGGGATTGCTATACACCACGGTTTTCTCAGGCTTTTTCGGATCGCTCGACGGTATCGTCGTCTCGGCCTCTACCACAAAAGAGTATCGGCCAACAGGCAGGTTGGGCGGCAGATAAAAGCTGAGAAATCCTTTGGATTGATCTGCCGGAATGGTCGATGTCTGGTTTGCAATCAACTCTGGAAGACCCGCTCCAATCAACCTCACAGGCGATTGATGTCCTTTGTCGCGCCGTTCTATGGTCACCGCCACATCGACGGCGCTGCCCGGTGAATGCCTGGGCTTCAGAGTCCCGTATAGCTGATGTTTTAATGGCTCGTGAGCATCTGCCGTGATCCTGAGAGGAGCATCCGTTGTTATTGCCATTGGAGCCTGAGATACAATTCGTCCCCATCCATTCGGCGTACCAGAACGAACAATGGTTCCCATTTTTAACTTACGCTCACCAAGGCTCTTAGCCTCGCCCTTCAGTTTCAATTCTGTCCACTGTAAAGGTGTATCCGAATCCACAGAAATCATAGCCATTGCCTGATTCACACCGGGGCCAATCCAGAGTTCGGGAAATTCGACTCCGTTGGGTAGCTTATTCGCTGAGACCCGGATCTCTCCGTCAAATCCTCTCTGCCGAAATGCGATCACATCCATTGCCATACGCCCACCCCTGGCAAGATTCAGCCCGACTGGTTCCGGTTGATGGGGCACGGCCAGCAAGTGAAAGTCAGGCTCTTCTCGGCGAACCGATAAATGGTATATGCGTCGCGGATCTTTTTTTATTCCGCCCGCCAAATCATGAACTGCAATCAGAAAAAGCCCATCGGATGGCGCGACAAATCGCCCGGATGGATCATGATGGGTCGTCGGAAATGCAGTTGTCGTGCCTGAAATCTGGTTACCATAACTTGCCAGCCGAGTCTCTCCTGACGCGTCGAATACATCAATCTGCAAATCCAAAGGCGATTGAATCCGTTCTGCCATTCCCTCAAAATAAAAGACCTCGCCGCGCTGCATCTCCACTGCAAACCAGTCTCTTTCGTTACCATTCTCAAGCCGGCCACTGACCTCCGCAGGGCATTTTATTTTCTGAGCCGTGGTGGGCGAATGATTATCAATTCGGTCCTCCATCACAGAAATATCTGTCAAACCGATAAACAAAGGCGACTGACTTTTCGGATAATAATATGCAAACCCATCCAGCACAGACTGAGCAGGCTTCATCAGAACCGGTATGTCCGTGGTTTCATGCGTCAATGATGCTGGAATATCGATTAAAATACGATCAAACTTTTTAACCTCGGTTTGTGGAGCGTCTAGACTACGCTTGTCCAGATTCCAACCATACAATTCAATCCGGCAAGGCTTGCCTTTCTGGACAATACTCGGCACGGCGAATGCCACCCGTGGCCCTGTATCAATAGAGATTCGATAAATATGATCTGCACTTCCACTGAATGTCAAATCCTGGACTTTTAAAATGTAATCCCCGTCTTCAGAGGCTGTAAAGTCGATCAGTGGGTCATTTGCAAAGTATCCACGACTGACTTCAAGTCGTCGGCCGGATCGATCGAAAACTTCCATGACAGCTCTGAGGCGTGAGTCAATCCGCTCGGCAGAGCAATCCATCAGGATACGTTGGTCCTTTTTGGCATGAAACTGATAAAAATCCATGTCTCCAGATTTTTCAATCCGGCCATTGATCGTCCTATCGAGCGAAATTCGTATCGCTGATTGAGCCGAATCGTTTGGTTGATGCTCTGTCAGCTCCGTTAAGTTTCCAACCGTAAATGTTCGTGCGGCACTAACGCCTTTTTCACCGACAGCCCAGAGGTCGTAGCTTCCAGGCATGGTCGTTTCCGGTATCATAAGCCGGAATTGAAGCGGCCCCAGTCGCTCGCAAACCAGTCCTGAAGCGTTGCAACGTACTGTTTGAACGGATTCAAGACCACTGCCCGCAAGCGTCACATCCACTGAATGACCTGCCTGGCCACCAGCTGGAAACACGGTTTCGATCAGAGGCGATTGTCCGGCAACAGTTCCAACCTGCACCAGAATCAGGCACAAAAACAGGAACAATCGTGTCAGATGATGCGTCAAGTGGATACTTCGCTGCATGGGCCTTTCCTGATTTCTATCAGATGCCTGCACTCAACCAGTTCAATCGAACACTCTCATATGTACTCGCCTGGCAACATTCGAGGCCCCCATTCCTGATCCGTAGTAGCAAGATCCTAACTTGCAGGCCCCATCAAACGCAAGTAGAAACGGGCATTTACTTTATCGTGGTCGACGACCCAAATGCTCTTCGTAAAGCCTCCAGTAAATCTAAAAGGTCGACCATGACCCAAGAAAAAATATTAAACTTTCCAGAACTGGCTCGTTTCACCGCTTTGGCAAAACAAGAGCATTCGCAATCCCGATCCTGAATCTTTCCAAAAACTCCTCAATTCATGTATGATCTCATGCTCAAGTGCAATCCAACGAGGCCTGAAAAGAGCAGAAACCAGATGTCTCAAAACTTCGCCGATCGTCTCGCTCAGTCTGTAAAATCCAAGGGGAACGCCGTTCTGGTCGGTATCGATCCGAGGCCCGACCAACTCCCGTCCCATTGGATCGAAAGCTTTCAGGGCGATGTGGTTCGAGCCGTTCAGGAGTTCGGCACAGAAGTGGTCAGGACGGTTGCACCGCTTGTCCCAGCCGTCAAATTCCAAATGGCTTTCTATGAGGCCCTCGGCCCAACCGGCATGATCGCTCTCGAAGCTACCGCAAATTGTGCTCGCGAAAACGGTCTACTCGTCATCATGGACGGTAAACGCAACGATATCGGCAGCACTGCCGCCGCCTATGCCACTGCTTATGTCGGCTCGCCTGAAGGTGGCCCTGAAAATTCCAGCCCTGCCTGGACCAGTGATGCCCTGACCATCAATCCATATCTCGGCGGAGAGGGCATCACGCCTTTCCTGCAAGGCTGTAGACACACCGGTGCAGGGCTTTTTCTACTGGTGCGGACGAGCAATCCATCGGCCGGCGAATTTCAGGATCTGATCGCTGACGGTAAACCCGTTTACAGGCATGTGGCCGACCGTATGATGAACTGGGCAGAGCCTTTCCGTGGTGAATGCGGATATAGCTCTCTGGGAGCCGTCGTTGGAGCCACTTCGCCAGCCCAACTGGCGGAACTCAGGCAAGTTCTGCGTGGAATATGGATTCTGGTGCCAGGCTACGGTGCCCAGGGCGGAACCGCTGCCGATGTTGCTGTGGCCTTTGATGAACAAGGACTTGGAGCAATTGTCAATAATTCTCGAGGAATCACTTTCGCTTACCAGAAATCCGAATTCGCCACACGTTTCGGCTCTAACTGGCAAGCATCCGTTCGAGAAGCGACTTTGACGATGATTGACGACCTGTCCCGGCACACGGCCAAACCCTGATCCGCCATACAGCTCATAAACTATTTATATTAAACACCTTACAACCCCGGCCAACCAGGATTCATCTGGTCGGCCGGCAATTTGACTTCCGTAACATTCCCCCCAAAATCAGTCCATTCGGTATCGTTTGAGAAGTGCTTCGTCAAGCTCGACGCCCAACCCCGGCTTATCCGGCACAACAGCGAATTTGGGACCGATCTGCAGAGGCTCTGCCAGCAGATCGGTTTCGTGATAGCAAGGGCCGAGGATATCAGCTGGATATTTATGGCTTTCAATCTCAGGCGTACTGGCCGCGAGATGCAACATCGCTGCCGAAGCAATTCCAAGCTCCAGATTCGAGCCGATGTGACAACCCATATCGGCGGAATGTGCGACATGGGCTATCTTTTTGGCGTTTATGATCCCGCCGTTTTTACCAGGATAAACACTGATAATATCCACGGCCTGATGGGCTGCTGCCTGATATGCTTCTACGAGTGTCCAGACATTTTCGTCGGCCATCAATGGGGCAGGGGAGATGCGTCTGAGTTCACTCATAGTGGCCCAATCGCCAGAACGAGTTGGCTGTTCAATTAATATGAGTTGAAACTTCTCAAATTGGGGCAGAATTTTTCGAGCGACCGGAGCCGACCATCCACAATTGGAATCGATCGTCATTGGGAGTTCCATTCCAGCCACGGCTCGAACCGCCGCAACTCGCTCCAAATCCTCCTTCGGCACCAGTCCCACTTTCACTTTCAGGCAACCTACGCCCCACTCAAGAAACGTCTCCGCCAATTTCGCAGCCTGCTTTGGTTCAAATCCACCGATCATCATTTTCATCGGAATCTTGTCGTGACACTTACCACCTAAAAGCTCGTATAACGGCAGATTTCTGGCCTTTCCCAATATATCCCATAACGCCATTTCGATACAGGCTTTCGTGAACGGGTTAAATTTCACATGGTGATTCAGATCAGCCATGATTTTTTGAATGTCGTTCGGATCTTTACCAACAACAATCTCAGTGATCTGGTTTTGCAATAACCCCACGCAAGTCTGTGCCGTCTCTCCCGACCAAAGGGCCTGAACCGTGGCTTCACCAAGTCCAATCAGGCCCTGATCGGTATGCATCTTCAGAATCACATATTCACTCACGGCATGACGACCATGCGCTGTGATGGCAATGCGATCGGTTTTTAACGGGACACGTACCGGGACGGCTTCCAGACGGGTGATTTTCATTTTTAGTCGACAGAATATCTGAATTCAGGGGATGTAGTGGAGACAACACGTATTAAAATACAGAGTCCCTCCAAACATTTCACGCAAAAGTCGAAAAGAAAAGCCAGGATCGTTCTCCTGGCCTTTTCTATCGTGCATTTTTGGGACACCGGCAGAGTTGGTTCAAATCCTTGGTCCAGCGTTTTGAATCGCCGGGCTCACATTTTTAAACTTGGCAAAGTTCTCGTTGAAGAGTTTCGCAAGATGCTGCGCCTGAAGATCATAGGCCGCTGGATCAGCCCAGGCGTTGCGTGGGTTGAGAATCTCGGTCGGCACGGTCGGACAACTCTTCGGGATCTCAAGCCCAAAGATCGGATCCGTTTCGTACTCACAGCCCTGCAAAGAGTGGTTATGAATGGCTTCGATCAAGGCCCTGGTGTAGGGCAGAGCAATGCGTTGCCCTTGCCCCGGCCCACCGCCGGTCCAGCCGGTGTTGACCAGCCAGGTCTGGGCTTTATGGGTACGCAATTTTTCGCCTAAAAGTTCGGCATACCTGCTTGGTGGAAGGGTCATGAACGGTGCTCCGAAACAGTGGCTGAAGGTCGCAGCCGGCTGATTTCCAAGACCCCGCTCCGTGCCGGCCACCTTGGCTGTATAACCCGAGAGAAAGTGATACATCGCCTGATCTGGTGTGAGTTTGGATACAGGAGGAAGAACTCCGAAGGCGTCACATGTCAGAAAAATCACGTCGTTCGGATGCCCGCCCGTGCCGGATGGAACGAAGTTTGGGATGAAGTCGATCGGGTATGCCGCTCGTGTATTTTCTGTCAGAACCGTGTTGTTATAATCAGGTATCCGGGTGTCGTTATCCACAACGACATTCTCCAGAATCGTTCCGAACCGGATTGCATTATAAATCTCTGGCTCGTTCGTTCGGTTCAGCCTCACGCACTTGGCATAACAGCCGCCTTCAAAATTAAAGACTCCGTCATTCGACCATCCATGCTCGTCGTCGCCGATCAAGTGCCTTAGCGGTTCGGCTGAAAGTGTGGTTTTGCCGGTTCCGGAAAGTCCGAAAAAGAGCGCAACATCACCGCGCCGGCCGACATTTGCCGAACAGTGCATCGCCATCACATCGAGTTGTGGCAAAATGGTGTTCAGCACTCCAAAGATCGACTTCTTGATTTCTCCAGCATAGAGTGTTCCGCCAATCAAAACTTCTTTTCTGCTGAAATTGATCAGAATAAAAGTTTCCGATTTCGTATGGTCCCGGTCCGGTTCAGCCAAAAAATCAGGGGCCGCAATCACGGTAAATTCCGGGTTGTGCCGCAAAAGTTCCTGCACGGATGGACGCACAAAAAGCTGATGGGCAAAAAGGGCATGATAAGCCTTCTCACAGATCACTCGAATCGGAAGTCTGAACTTGGGATCCGTACCGCCAAATGCATCCACCACATAGAGTTCACGAGGCTTGAGGTACTCCAGAACCCGCTCCCGGAGTGCGTCGTAATGCGCTGGAGAAAACGGCAGGTTCACTGCCCCCCAATCCACCACATCCTCAGTTATCGAATCTTTTACGATAAACCGATCCTTTGGAGACCGCCCCGTATATTTGCCTGTCCTGACAACCAACGCTCCAGTCGGTGTCAGCATCCCTTCACCACGCCTGAGAGTATGCTCGACCAGCACGGCTTCGCTCAAGTTCCACAGAGGTGGCCTAAAGCCTTCAAATCCCTGCTCTTCCAAGGTGACCACATGCGAGCTTTTGGAGGACATGATGACAGAATCCCTTTAAAATCGTTATGGACTTCTCAAATGTTCGGAACCCGAGGACATCCGATATTAGACATCACGGTCCATTTTTTGCAAGTCAAACTTGATTCAGAAAAGCTTGAGCGTTGACAAAACCGTCTTCTAGTATCACACTTAGATAAGACCTCGACAAGGTCGTACCCCCACCGAAAATGATGGACCAATGGTCTGTCCCCGCCTGAAATCTGGCTGAAGATGACATACCGAACCACTGGCCACCCCCTACGAATGATTCTCCTGACGCTGATTTTTAGCGTCGCCCAGGCTCATTATTCGAACGCCCAACTGCCTCAGAATCGGATCGACTGGATCTTCCCCAACGGTTTACAAATCGGCACCACCACAGATATCCAGATCACCGGGGCGGATCTCGAAGGCCTCACCAGTCTCCGATTCTCTCACAAAGGCCTGACAGCAAAGCCTGCCAAAGATGGCCGCTGGTCCGTTTCCGTTGCAACCAACACCCAGCCAGGCGTTTATGCCATGCAGGCAATCGGTCACTGGGGCATTTCCAACCCGATTCCGATCATTGTTGGGCCGCTTCCAGAAGTCCGCGAAACCGAGCCAAATGAAAAGACCGCACAGTCATTAACTCTGCCGGTCACCGTCAATGGCCAGATTCAGGCTGGCGCAGATGTTGACAACTTTTCGTTTGACGGCAAAAAAGGCGATCGGGTGGTGATTGAGGTGACGGCCGACTCATACGAATCACCTCTCGACCCGACTATTCGGGTCTTCAGTCCATCAGGTTCACAAATTGCCGAGAGTCAGGATACGACAAATTACGACCCTTATCTGGAAATGTCACTGCCTGAAAACGGCAGATACAAATTACAGCTATTTGATGCCGTATACGGGGGGTCACCTGCACATATTTATCGATTATCCATTCATAATGGTCCTGTACTGGATTCCGTCATTCCCGCCTCGGTTGATTCAAATCAACCCACTTCATTAAAATTGCTCGGTCGTGGCTTGAGTGCTCGAGCAGAATCGTCCTTTCCAAAATTGAATGGCTTTGCAGAATCATCACTAAGCCTACTATTCGAACCAAAAACAGCCAACGCTCCACACTCTAGTTTAGGTGTTTTTTCCAACTCCGATTCTGTCAACCGTTACAGCCTGTCTCAATTTCGTGGCCAATTCCTGATTAATCCCAAGCCTTTAGCGATTGCCACAGAACCGATCCAATCGGAAATTGAGTCGAATGATCTACCAAAGCAAGCGCAGCAACTTATCCCACCGTTTGATTTGACTGGCCTGATCCAACAACCCGGCGACGTGGATTTTTATCATTTTTCTGCAAAGCAAGATGAAATCTGGGTGATTGAAACCGTGGCTGATCGTCAGAATTCACCGGCGTACCCGAGCGTGACCTTGGAGAAATTGAATCCTGACAATACGACAACAATGGTTGCCGAACTTGCAGAAATGGGAGCAAACCCATTCGGACCCGTTTTTGAAAAAGCCACTCGCGATGGCAAGTTGCAATGGAAAGCGCCCAGTCATGGCGACTATCTACTTCGTGTTGTGCACTCCAATTTACACGAAGGCGATGCCCGATTTGTGTATCGTTTAATCATGAGAAAACTTAAGCCTGACTACCAGCTTATTGCAATTCCATCCGGGGCCACAGGACCGATCGGCCTGACTTGCATGAAAGGCGGCCGAACTGCGGTATCGATTCTTCTTAACAGGATTGATGGATTTGACTCAACCGTTCGGGTGGATTGTTTCGATTTACCTGCCGGAATGAAATCCTATCCTGCGATATTTGCTCAAGGGCAATCCATCACAACTCTGATTCTGGAAGCCGATACAACTGCAGCGTCTGGCGAATTTGCTCTGAAACTTCGCGGAGAAACAAGCTGGGCGGATCGTAAAGACTCCACGGACTGGCTCCCAGGACAAGCCCGCGAGGTTTCATTCAGCAGCAATTTGACATCGCTCGGAGGCGGGCTGGTTCGCCCACTGGTGGGCCAGAATAATCAGCAACGCGGAATTTCTCGATTAAGCGAAAGCCTGATGATCGCTGTCCGGCAAACTCCCGTTCCTTTTCAGCTTGATCCTGAGCCTCTGAGGCTTTTTGCAAAGCGTGGAACGACAGTGGATCTTCCCATCCAAGCCATCAAATCACATGGATTTGACGTACCTATTGCATTAAAACTCGAAAACTTGCCCGCCCAAATGGAAGCTGTCGCTGGCACCATTGAAAAAGGCAAGACCAGCGTGGCCCTGAAATGCAAGATAGGCGCCAATATTGCGTTAGGCAGACACACGGTTTATGTCAGTGGAGCAGCACCGTTCGGATTCGCTAAAGATCCGGCTGCAAAAGAGAAACCAAATATCAACTGGAATATTCCATCAAGGCCACTCACTCTGGTGGTGACGCCATGACCCCAAACAACTCTATAATGATGACACCACACATTCAGAAAAGCCTCAGGAATTTATCTATCATGACTGACCTGACACGAAATCTAGCAAGATCAGCGGCCCGGATTGGGATTCCATTGGCTTTAAGCCTCTTCATCCAGACTGGTGTGGTCTTTGGTCAGGCCGGAAAAAAGCCGATTGAACTTGCAAAGATTCAACGTGCTTCAAATAAACCGGTCAGTTACTCTACAGAAATTACTGATATTTTAGAGAACAAATGTACTGGATGCCATAACGACGCGTTGGCTGAAAACAAGCTCAAAATGGAAACATTGGAGCAAATGCTCAAGGGCGGGAAAAACGGTCCTGCATTAAAGCCTGGCAAGGCGGACGATAGCCTGATGTTTCAGATGGGCTCTCACAGACTGGAGCCTGTGATGCCGCCTAAGGACAAAAAGGATTTAAAGCCGTGGACATCCGAAGAAGCCGCTTTAATTAAGATGTGGATCGATCAGGGCGCCAAAGATGATTCCAGCGGTTCGCCTGCAGAAAAGCCTAAACCAGCGATCGTTCTCGGAGCATTGCCTTCGAAATTTGCCCCGATTTATGCCATTGACCTGTCACCTGATGAACGAGTCCTGGCTGTTGGCCGAGGCGCCCAGTTGCATTTGGTCGAACCCTTCAGTGGCTTGATTCTGGCAACTCTAGGTGGTCACCAGGATGCCATTCAGTCCGTCAGATTTCGTCCTGATTCGACTGAAGTCTCCGCCGGATCTTATCGAGTGGTGTCGCGGACTTCACTGCCTCGCGTCAAACTCGTGAAAAATCACGAGAAAATGGCATACGAGGTCAATTCCATGATCTCTGAGCCAAGCACGTCAAATATCTGGACCAACTCAGCGACCGAGCCAAAACTCCGTCTGATTGAGCCAGTCACGGGCAAGGAAATCCGTCAGATCAGTTGGACAGGCCCGCTCGCGAAAAGCGTTCGTCGATCGTCGTTCGAACCAATGATTGCAATTGTTTGTGCTGACGGATCGATCCGAATCCATCAATCTGAAAAAGGTGAGCTCATCCAGGCATTGCCTGCTATTAAATCGGCTCAGTTTTCGTCGATCGCATGGCTCGGCAAGGGCAAGTTTGCTGCTGGTTCGAATGACGGAAAAATCCAGATCTTTGAAATCAAAGGGCCTGGTAAAGAGGGCCTGAAATCCATATTGCAATGGAACTCTAAAGAAAAGGACGCTCCGGTTCAGGACTTGATCGCCAGCGCTGATGGGAAGCAGATTTTCGCTCTCCTCAAAGCCAAAACTCTGGAGCTTTCCGATCTCTCAACAGGCAAGCATCTTAAGTCGCTGACCATTCCAGATGCCACAATCACCGCCCTTCAGCTTCAATCCACCGATGGTTCCATGCTGATCGGGCAAAGCAGTGGCAAAGTGGCTCGCTGGTCAAAAGATCTTTCTACGAAGCTTTCGGAAACGCCTGCTTACGACTCCCCTGTAGTCGGGATTGGAAATACGAATAAAGGTTCACGACTGATAGTGGCTTATCAGAACGGACTCACGAAAGTTCTTAACACGGTAGACCTAACCACAATCTGGGCTTGGAATGCGTCCACAGCTCTTGTTCCAACAGTTGTCCAAACTCTGACAGTGATATCTGACGACTCGATCCTGACAGCATCGAAAGAGAAGTCGATCAAGGCGTGGAAGGTTGATGGTTCCGTGACTGCCAAGGCCAGCTTGTCAGGTCATACAGACAGGGTTTTGGCGATTGATTACAGCCCTGATGGGAAGCGGCTAGCCACAACCGGCGGTGAACCATCGCGCAGCGGCGAGGTGAAACTTTGGAACGTGGAATCTGGAGTTCTTGAGAAATCTCTCGACAGCCTCCATTCCGACACGGTGTTCGGCATCAGGTTTAGTCCTGATGGCAAATTCCTGGCCACCTGTGCCGCCGACAAGTTCGCAAAAGTCACCCAGCTCTCAGATTACAAAACGCTTCGACCACTGGAAGGCCATACCAACCATGTTCTTGGCCTGGATTGGAAGGCTGATGGAAAACAAATCGTTACTGCGGGTGCAGATCAGGCCCTAAAACTTTGGAACGTGGAAACCGGTGAGCAAGTGCGAACAGCTCAGTCTGCTGGCAAGCAGATTACGGGCGTGCGATGGTCTGCGACAAAGCCGGTGATTACAGGTTCTTCAGGCGATAAAAATGTCAGGCTCTGGAATCCAGAAAATGGCCAGATTAGCAAAACACTGGGAGGGGCGAACGACTTCCTCTTTAGTGTGGCTACAAATAAAGACGCCACTTTGATCTACTCCGGCGGTCAAAACGGAGTGGTCCACATCTGGAACGCAGCCGATGGGAAGCTGATCAAGACCCTGGAATTTGCCCCTAAGACGGCCGGGGTAGCGATTCGCACTCCATAACAGTCTTGGTGCTTTCGAATAAAGAAAGCGTGACGAATAATCACGATTTTTCATCAAAACTTAGGCCCCGGAACTCGACCAATTGAGTTCCGGTTCCAGCTTTTAACAAAACATTACAGCTCAGGTAATCGGCCTTGTTTGGCAAGTCTTCTGACAATGAACCCGCCAGCGCCGATCAGGCTGAGGGGCATGCTGAGCATAAAGACGGTGCGGTAGCTGAATCCTTGCTGGAGGCCGTTGGCCGAGTATCCAGCGCGGCCGTTGGCGGCATCGTAATGGGCCAGACCATCTTTACAGTTTGGACATGCCTGAGCCGTAGTGGCCGCGATCATCAAGAGGGAAGCCGTTAAAGTTCGTCGTG
>CAMCFM010000011.1 GCA_945874095.1 Candidatus Kuenenia stuttgartensis | reverse complement strand
AATGTTAAGATAGGGCGAGTTTTCTTAGTATTCAGCGAAGCCCGGTGATCTCGGTAAATTTCATAGTCTTGGTTGCATAGGCAAGCAAGGTGATCTGCCGATGAGTTAGGGGGACTTGTAGACCAAAGCAATTCACAAGTGAAATGTTGAGGAATGAACTCCGGATGGGAGAACTTCCACAACAGGTGAATGGCTCAAGGGCTTCGAAAAACCAACCCGGCGGATGGGGCCGTGATTCGTCAGTCTGACGAACTGCGGATACGACCGACAGCAGTCATTGTCCAGATTTTATGAATCCGGATGGTTGATTCACTGGTCGTAGTTGTTTAGCGAGTCCGTCATGGAGGACTCTCGATCGTGATGTCCGAATGGATTTCTCAAACATCGTTCCGGTCTTTCGATGGATTCGTCCGTCGATCGATTCCGGTCATATTACTGGCGACTTGCATCGCCGGATCTGGCGTGAGCCCCACCTGGGCCAAGGGCATAGCACCGACCCGCCGTACGGCTGTGGTTGATGCCGTTGCCAAGATCCAGCCGGCCGTTGTTTCGATTGCCAGCGAGAAGCTGTCGGCGTCAAACGCCAGATGGCCGATCTCTCCTGACGAAAGCGCCAAGGCTCGAGTCAGTGGCATGGGTACAGGCGTGATTGTGGATGGTCGTGGATATATCCTGACCAATCACCACGTTGTTGATCGGGTGGAAGGGATCGAGGTACGTCTCAGCGACGGCACCATGCTTCCTGCCCGTGTCATCCAGTCCGATCCTGTCATGGATCTTGCCCTGATCAAGGTGGATTCGACTAAACCGCTGGCTGAGGCTGTGATTGGAACTTCGTCAGACTTAATGGTCGGCGAGGATGTGATCACCGTTGGCAATGCCTTTGGTTATGAAAACACTGTCTCTGTTGGGATTGTCAGCGCCTTGGGCCGAAATGTGACACTTTCGGACGATCAGGTCTATCGAAACCTGATTCAAACCGATGCCTGCATCAACCCCGGCAATTCAGGTGGCCCTCTGGTCAATATTCGAGGTGAGTTGATCGGCATCAACGTAGCTGTTCGGGCGGGTGCTCAAGGGATCGGTTTCGCCCTTCCCATAGACGATGTCCTGCGATCAGCAGCTGAGATGATGTCCACCCGACGGATCTCTGCCACCTGGCACGGACTTGCTACGGAAACCCGTGTTGGCGAGGAACGGCCCCGACTGTTCGTCAGTCAGGTTCAATCCACCAGTCCAGGTGAAACAGCTGGTATCAAATCAGGCGATGAGATCATCAAAATTGGTCGGATTGATGCCCGAAATCCGCTTGATGTTGAACGTGCCTTGATGGAATCACGAGTTGACGCCCCTGTTCCAGTCGTTGTCAAGCGTGGTGGACAGGAAAAAACAGTTCAGCTTGCTGTTCGATCCCTTTCCCGTGCCCAGCCTGATGCCGGCGATCAGATCTGGTGGCTGCTGGGTGTCAAAACCCGCCCCGTCAGTCCTGCGACCGTGGCTTCGGTGAGCCCTGATCTTCACGGTGGGCTTTATGTTTCAGACGTGCTACCGGGAAGCTCTGCTGATCGTGCTTCGATCCAGCCTGGGGATATCCTGATTGGACTCTCCTTGGGTGAGCGTCACTGGGAAACGATTCTTCCGGATAATGTCCTGCACATTCTCAAACAACCGCAAGTATCGAATGCCCAACAGCTTACCTATTTCATTGTGCGGTCAAACAAACTTTATCATGGTTTGATGACAATCGCAACCGCACCTGAAACCACCTTGCGGCGATGAAATCGAACGAATCTGATCTGACGTGCGATGCGCGGATATTGCAATCCGCCTTGCACGTAGATCAAATTCTTTCATGACAGAAATATGGCCGGTTTAATTGGGAGTCCAGGATGGACGATCGGAGCCAGGATTGGCATCAGATTCTTCAGGATCGATCTCGTCCATGGACTCAGGACCATCTCAAATGAAACCATCTCGCCAATTTCGACCTACACTCAATCAAACCGACCTTCTTGAAGATCGCAGAGTGCTCTCAACTCTCCACCCTTATTATCGCCAACGGCTGCCGATTTATCAGCCATTGCAAACACAAGTCTTAAACACCCCCACTCTGCCGAAAATTCAAACGGCTGGTGTTCGGACATACGATCTCATTCCACCTCCCGGGCAGGTCAATCCCACCGGTACCATTTCGCTCTCTTACAAAGTGGGCGGGGCGACGATTGTTCCATTTGGTTATACTTACGCAAATGCCCATCCAGGTATGACTCTTGTAAGCGTTTCAGGCATTCCAGCCGGTGGTTCAGGACCAAAATCGCAGGTCATGTCCGTAGGTACACTTGGACAGCGTCAAAGTTTTTATCAGTCTGCTGATGGCGAAATGATACTCACCCCGCCCGGCATGTTCCGGGCTGGTTTTGCCAGCATCGGCGTCACCCCGACCACATATGACAGCGGAACGGGTGTGACATCGAGTCAGCCCGGCGAATTGCGAATTTTAAATGTGGTCGGTTCACCCGTCATGATTATTCGCGATGCAAATCTTGTCAGTGGCCCGACCGGCCTGGCATGGGTTGATAAAGGCAATACAGCCAGTCTGTTTATCTCAAACAGCATTAATGGAGTTGTCAGCCGGTTTGATTTCAAGATCTTCCAGCGCGGAATTCCATCCATCCGATTAACCAAGGCCACCCAGATTGGTGGTGGATATGCAACCGCCGGCTCTGCGAGCACCGAACTACAAGGCCCTTCAGGGCTGAGTTATGACAATGTCACAGACACTCTCTATGTGGCTTCCACTCTCAACAACTCGGTATACGCCATTGATAGAGCCAGCAGGGTGAGAAATCTTGGTGGGACAGGTCGGGTGGTTGTCAACAACAGCCCAAATCTGACTGGCCCGAAAGGTGTTTCTGTATCGCCAAGCCGTACTTTGCTGGTCTCAGGTGATTTGGCCAGCGGCGCAACTGGCTTATCTGAATTCGATCTGAGTGGCCGATATATCGGAAGTCTCCCAACAGGAGCGGCCGGCGGTGGTGCATCAAGCGTCACCTGGAATCACTCGCTCTATGGATTCGGACCAGAAGTGGTCCAGCTTAACGCCAATGACAGCACCATTCAGTTCTTGCCAATTACGCAGAACTGATTTTTGGGACTGATATTAAACGCTTTCAAAAAGGGCCATTGCGAACATAAAATCGCAGTGGCCGTTATTTTTAAAACCGCGACAAGGCTCAGAAGCGTATTTTTTTGACGGCACGATCCCCTGACGGGGCGGGATTTCGCCTCAGACTCAAACTCAAGATTTCAGACTGACAGGGGTTTAGGATCAGGCCGGAAATAACTTCCCGTCTTTAAAACCAACCGAGGCTAGCGCCAAGACCGTCTAGCCGCAAGGCGATAGCCCACGGTTTCAGAGTTTTAGAAAACCAACCGGGGCTAGCGCCAAGACCGGCTAGACAACAGCCGTGGTCTGCTTGGCCAAGGTTCGCTAAAAACCGGGACTTATTTCCGGCCTGATCATGATCGAAAAATGGTATCATTAATAATAAGTGCTGAAATGACTAATATCGACTAAGTCGAATCGTGTGATACCACCATGCTCACTGCTTCAGATCTCGAAAACCTGACTGACCGACTGGCCAAAGCCGATGGGCCTGCTGACATCTGCAACGCCTGGCCCGACGAAATCTGGGCGATTCTCAGAGAATATCGAGCCTTTCACTGGCTGATCCCCCAGGAATTCGGCGGCGAGGGATGCGATCGGCTCACTCTGATGCAGCGCTACCTGGCCGTTGCTCAAGGTAGTCTGACGGCCGCTTTTATGCTGACCCAGCACGATGCCGCAATTCGGCGAATCATTCCGGCAGCACGCATCGATACCAGTGGAGAACTTAATACGGCCGCAAAATGGCTGAGTCGTATTGTTTCAGAAAACTTAACAACCACTGTCGGAATCTCGCAGTTGACCATATCCATTCGTCGTGGTGAACGGGCCATGGGGGCCACTCCAACTGCAAATGGTGGATATCGGCTCGACGGTTTCATGCCTTGGGTCACCGGAGCGGAAAAGGCAGCGGTATTTGTCACTGGTGGAACCATCGAGGATGGTCGCCAGATCCTTGCGCTGGTGCCTTCAGACCGGCCTGGAGTGATGATTCAACAGCCTGAGCCACTGGCTGCACTCAATGCATCTCGAACGACTGAGGTCATGTGTCAATCCGTTGAAATTCAAGCCGATGAAGTGCTGGCAGGACCGATTGCAAATGTGATTACCTCAAAACAGGCCGGTGGCACAGGTGGTCTGGAAACTTCCGTTTTAGCTTTAGGTCAGTCGCTGGCCGCAATAACATTTCTAAAGCACGAAGATCCAACCAGATTTGATCTGGAAGTGCCTGTAGAAAGATTGGAAACTGAATGGACGGCATTAAAATCAGACATTTTCTCCATCGTTTCGGGTGATAACATTTCAATTTCTCCGGAACAGATTCGCCAGCGGGCCAATGCCCTGGCGAGCCGGTCCACGCAAGCCTGTCTGATTGCACGTCGAGGAAGCGGTTTTCTGCTCACCGACCCAGCTCAGCGATGGGCCCGTCAAGCCTTGTTTTTTCATGTCTGGAGCTGCCCTAAACCTGTCGCCACAGCTTCGATCCGCGACCTTGCCGGCATGGGCGACTCCGCTGGGTGTGGAGTTTTGAATTGAGGAATAAACGAATGCAATCGGAATTGCATTTTTCCAGATTCAACCGACTCACAACATGCTCACAGGGTCCACATCAATTGCCAGTTCCACACTTGATGGCGGCTGAATGTCTGGCAAAACAGCGTGCAGGACGGTTTGCAGAGCCGCTGCTGTCAGCGATCGGGCCTGCAAATGGTGACGAAACAGGTTTTTGATTCGTGCCACCGGGGCAGGCGATGGGCCCATCACAATCACGGGCCCAGGTGCGTCCGGATCAGGTGCAGGCCGTCCCGCTGCAGCCGCCTCGCGAACCGCCATGGCCTTGGCTTCTGATTCAATTCGACCAGCCACATCCACCATATATTTGGCCACGGCAGCGTCGTCCACACCTCTGGCAATCAGTCGGGCCATGCGTCCATAGGGTGGTAATGCAAATTGCTCGCGCAGTGGTAGCTCATATTTTGCAAAGCCTAAATAATCGTGTTTGGAAGCCAGCTCAATCGCTGGATGATCAGGGCTGAAAGTTTGCACCAGTACGCGGCCAGTCCGCTCGCCCCGACCGGTTCGGCCAGCTACCTGAGCCAGGAGCTGAAATGTACGTTCCGAGGCTCTGAAGTCTGGCAAATGCAATGCGGTATCGGCGGAAATGACTCCAACAAGTGTGACGTTCGGAAAGTCCAGGCCTTTGGCGATCATCTGTGTGCCTAACAGGATCCGAACATCTCCGCTACGAAATGAAGCCAGAATCTGCTCGTGGCTGTCAGCTCCACGAGTGGTATCGGAGTCCATCCGGCGGATGGACTCATTCGGAAACGAGGCCCTGACCTCGCGTTCCAAACGCTCTGTTCCGATGCCTGCATAATGCAATAAACCGGTTCGGCATGATGGGCATCGATCCGGTGGCCGCACCTGATAATCACATGCGTGGCAGACCAGTAATCGCTGATTTTTATGGTGCGTTAATGAAATGTCACAGTTTTCGCATTTAATCACTTCGCCACATTTCGGGCACATGATCACCGTGTGAAATCCACGACGGTTCAGCAGAAGCATGATCTGGCCGTTGTCAGCCAGAGTGCGTCTCATCGCGTCCAGCAAGGCTGGCGAAAGGACTGGCGAAGTATCGCCACCACCCTGACCCATGGGAGCTGATTTTTCCTGGCGCAAATCAATCAGGTGAACGGCAGGTAAGGGACGGTTTTCCACACGCTTTTGGAGGGAAAGCAATTGAAACTTATTGGATCGGGCATTGCCCCAGCTCTCCAGAGAAGGCGTAGCCGAGCCTAATATGGCCGGAATTCCCAGCAGATGGGCGCGCTTGATGGCCGTATCGCGGGCATGATATCGCGGGACGCTGTCCTGCTTGAACGAGTTTTCATGCTCTTCATCCACGACTATCAGGCCAAGGTTTCGGCAAGGGGCGAAAATGGCTGATCGGGCCCCGACCACCACCTGAATATCACCATCGACAATCGAGGCCCAGTGCCGGTGCCGCTCGGCGTCGCTCATGTGGGAGTGCAGCACGGCCACGCGATCGAACCGACTGCGAAACCGCCTGATTGTCTGTGGTGTCAGGCTGATCTCAGGCACCAGTACGATCGCCTGGCGGCCTAGAGCCACCACCGTCTCCATTGCTGAAAGATAAACCTCGGTTTTGCCACTTCCGGTCACCCCATGCAGCAGGAAAGGGGCAAAGCCTTTGCCAGGTTCGTCGATTCCGCGCTGAATGGCGGATCGAATCTGTTCCAGCACATTTTTCTGTTCAAGTGTAAGAGCTTCAGGCGGGAGACCTTCTGTATGCTTTTCCAACGATTTCGGGCGTTTATCCGGATCAATCGCCACTCGCAACTTGGTGGCAAGCAGCAGCCCCTTGGTACAAAGCCCGTTCACCACAGCGGGGGAACATTCAGCCAGCTCGCAAACTTCCGTCACGGGAATCGGCCGATCGGCATGTCTCAAAACTTCAAAAACGCGTGACTGGCGGTCTGTCAGCTTCAATTCCTCGTTGGTTTTTTCGCGAAGTGCATCGGGCAAGGCCACACAGGTTCGGATCGCTGTACCTGATTGTTTGCGCACTCCGGCAGGAATGACGGCTTCAAGAGTCTGCCCCCATGAACAGACGTAGTATTGGGCCAGCCAGCGAGTCAGTTCGAGCATGGCCGAGTCGACGAGTGGCTCTTCATCAAGAATCGCAATCACATTCTTGATCTTCGATTCCGGCAGGTTGCAGACCGGGTTAATCTGCACACAATAAGCCACCGTGGGCGAATTCCCACGCCCCAATGGGACCTCAAGCCTTTGCCCAAGGCGGATTTGTGGCTGCAGTTCCACTGGTACACGATAAGTGAACAGAGTTTCAAGTGGGCGGTTCAGAACCACGCCCACTGTCTCGGCGATCTCTGCATCAGGTGAATTTGAGTGGAACAGTCCCTGGCTCATGTGTCTCTTGACATCGGTGTGTCGGTCAACCTATCGTTTGATGACCATGTTTGATTCAGATGCTCTGAGGCTTGCCACACCCAAAGCAGCTTCATTGTGACGGATCCGACTCATTTGGTCTATGATTGAGGCGGCGGGCTCGACTGGAATTCAGTTCATGCGTATCGGAATCTTCGGCGGAACATTCGACCCGATCCACATCGGACACCTGATTCTGGCTGAGGCGTGCCGCGAGGCCTGCTCGCTCGACATCGTACAATTTGTTGTAGCCGGTGAGCCTCCACATAAAGGCAAGCCCCGAACGGCTGCCAAACACAGGCTTGAGATGGTGGAACTGGCCATTGCTGGTAACAACGCTTTTGAAGCCTCCGAAATCGAACTCAGCCGCCCAGGCCCTCACTATAGTTATGAAACTCTGGAACTGATCGCAGTCGAGAGGCCCGGCGACGAGCTTTTTTTCCTGATCGGCGCCGATAGTCTCGCGGATCTGCCCGGCTGGCGTCGCCCGGAAAGCATCTGCACTCTGGCCAGCCTTGTGGTCGTAAATCGGCCAGGCATTCGGCCTGAAACCATCTCAGACTATCAGCCACCCGAAGGTGCGAAACCGTTTTATCAAGTGACCATGCCTGATGTGGGCATAGCATCACGCAAGATTCGCCAAAAAGTGGCAGATGAGCAAAGTGTTCGCTATCTTGTGCCGCGAGCCGTTGAGATGTACCTCACCCAGCACGGGCTTTATCGGAACGCCTGATATTTGGTGTAAAGTGAGAGGCAAACCGGAGTTTGCCCCTTTCTCAGAATATAGAATCAGGCCCCAGCCCCGGGCCGGCCGATCACTTCCCGTTGTCGATCTCGGCGAGTGGCGATGGCGTTGACAGCGTTCAGATAGGCTAGAGCTGAAGCCTCGATAATGTCCGTTGAGGCGGCCCTGCCTGCAAACGAGCGGTCGTCAGACTCGACGGAAAGCTCCAGATTCACTTCGCCCTGAGCGTCTTTACCGCTTGTGACACTCCGCACGACGAATTCTTTCAGATTTGCACGCACGCCTGTGACTCGTTCCACTGCCTTGAAAATGGCATCCACCGGTCCATCGCCAATGGCGGCGTCCTGCACCAGATGGCCATCAGGCCGGCGGATTGAAACCGTGGCCGTGGGCAGAAGGTTCATGCCTGTCACGACATGCAGCCCTTCCAGCTTCCATAAAGCGGGAGCGTCAGCGTGAATATGCTTTTCAACGAGAACGATCAAATCGTCGTCAAAGACTTCTTTTTTCTTGTCTGCCAGGGTTTTGAAATCCACAAACAGAGTTTCGATCTGCTCCTGGCTCAGATGATAACCCAGCTCAATGGCACGATCCTTGATCGCAGCCCTTCCAGAGTGCTTACCCAGAACGAGATCTGTCTTGGGTACGCCCACATCCTCGGGCCTCATGATCTCATAGGTGGAGCGTTCTTTGAGCATCCCGTCCTGATGGATTCCTGACTCATGGGCAAAGGCGTTTTTGCCAACAATGGCTTTGTTCCGCTGAACCAGCATGCCGGTGATGCTGGTCAGGAGTCGGCTGATCGGGTAAAGCCTTTCAGAGCGAATGTTTGTCTCAAGATTGAAGTAGTCGTGGCGGGTCTTCAGGGCCATGACGATCTCTTCCAGAGCCGCATTCCCGGCTCGCTCGCCCACACCATTGATGGTGCATTCGATTTGGCGGGCACCCGCTTCAACAGCGGCCAGACTGTTGGCGACGGCCATGCCCAGATCGTCGTGACAGTGCACGGAAATCGTGGCCTGGTTGATGTTCGCAACCCTCTGCTTCAAGGTTCGAATGATTCCGGCATAGTGCGCAGGTGTGGCATAACCGACTGTGTCAGGGATATTTACAGTCGTGGCACCAGCTTCGATGACGGCTCCCACCACGTCGCACAGGAAGTCGATCTCGGTGCGGGCTGCATCTTCAGGAGAGAATTCAATGTCAGCACAAAGACTTCGGGCGAATGTTACGCTTTCGACAGCCTTGGCGATGATCTGATCGCGGCTCATTCGGAGTTTATGTTCGCGATGGATGGCTGAGGTGGCGAGAAAGACGTGAATCCGAGGTTTTTGGGCGAACTGCAAAGCTTCCCAGGCTCTGGCAATATCACGTTCATTCGATCGAGCCAGTCCGCAGATCGACGAACCGGTGATCTCAGTGGCAATCGCACGAACGGATTCAAAGTCACCATTGGAGGCGATCGGAAAGCCAGCTTCGATAATATCCACGCCAAGTAGCGACAGAGCTCTCGCAAACTCAAGTTTTTCGACATGGTTCATACTGCAACCAGGTGATTGCTCACCGTCGCGCAGTGTGGTGTCGAAAATCTTGACATGGCGGTCGCTTTGGCTGGTTTTTTGGCTCTCTTGCGTGGTCATGGAATCGATCCTTGTTTGAATGTTCTGCAGATGACCCACTTCGACCGATTCAGAACCTGACGAATACCAATGAATCGCCCAAGTCGTCCGATCATGCGGATCTATCTACATCTTCTATCATAACAAATACAGAGCCTTAGAACCAACCTCAAATCATCGTGGGCCAAGCGGACTCAACCTCAGAAAGTTGAACCTGCGTGGCCCATCGAATTTCAGATCAAGTGCCTGCAAAATAAGACTCTCAGGGCTTCACCACCGGAACGGGTGGAGCCGGTGGAGGCGTTGGCGGAGAGACTGGCAAAACCGCTGCCGGGGCGGTAACTTTCACTGCCGGAGCAACCACTTCGGGTGCCTCCAGAGCCGGTGTCCTGGGCGATTCCGCAACGGGTACAGGTGGTGCGGGAATCTGGGCAGGTGCAGGCGACTCCTGAAGTGTCACGGGTGCAGCAATATCGATGGGAGCAACGGTTTCCAAAGTCACTGATGGATTCAAAACACCACCGGTCGCTGTGGAAAGTGCGGTGTCGGTGATGATCCGCAGAAGGCCGTTGGTCTCAGCGTTCAACAGTTCGGTGACGTGATCGTCACAAGGAATGATGAAAGAACGCAATGGCTGGCAGATTTTCTCGTTCGCGTGGAGGAAATGCTTTGTCTGACGTTTTACAACATCGTAATCATTTTCAGCCCAGACTACGGTCATCGGTAAACCGATCAATCGCTTGGTATGGATTGGACTGGCGTGCCAGCCTTGGAGCGGGGACCAGTTCTTCCAGCGATTACCATAACGCACCAGAAAATTGATGTCGTAGAGACCACTGATCAGGGTCAGGCTCTGAAAGTCGCGTTCGTTCAGAGACGATCGTCCGTCCGTCAAGGACATATAAGCCAGATGGGCACCCGCCGAATGGCCAACAAGGTGGAATTGGGTGGAGTTGAAACCATAGTTCGGCAGATTGGCTTGCGACCAGCGAACGGCTTCGACAACGTCGATCAGATTATCCGGATATTTCTGTTCCTCACCGTATTGAGGAATGATCAGATTGACTCCATAACCTGCCAGAGCCACCCCCAACTTGGTGTATAAATTTTTGTCGTGTTTATACCAGTTGCCGCCAGGAACATAAAAAACCGTTGGGCCAGCTGGGTTGGCGCGATAGATGTCGAGCGTGTGGGCTTCAACATCAAACGGAACATCTTTAAAAATTTCCTGGGCTTGGATTGTGCCCATCGATGAAAGGCTCAAGGCAAGCAATAAGGCCTGCAAAGCCATACGCCGGAACAACATATTGATGCGACTCCAAAGTTGTGCGGATATCATCATATTAGGAGGTACCGAAATCAATCCGATTTCGAAGACAATACAGAACTCGAGTGTCTAAAAATTAATATATCCGGTGTTTTGCGTTTTCAAAATGAATGGGATAGATTTCGGTGGAATTTTATGAATGATTGGCAGTTGTTAAAGTAAATCAGTCGTGGATCGTGCCCCAAAAAACTTGATAAAGTTGAGAAGCCGTTGAGTCAGCAACCCAAAGCTGCTACACTAACCTTCTGAAATCGTTGCTCAGGACAATGAATCAAACTCTCTTGTCTACAAGCTACTGAACCAAGCCATACCTGCATTTCACGGAGTTTACCGCTCATGTCCACTGCGGTCTCACCTCGACGCCTGCTGCTGGTCGAAGATAGTTCGACGATGCGCCGGATGATTTCGACCCTTCTGGGCGATGAAGGTTATGTAGTGGAAACCGCCGTTGATGGCGTGGATGGATTGGCCAAAGCCCGTGCCAAAGTTCCTGAACTGATCCTGACCGACTACGAAATGCCGGAAATGGACGGCCCAGGCCTCTGCCGGGCCCTCAAGGAAGATCCGATCCTGCGCACCACTCCCGTGATCATGCTGACCACCCTGGGCGCGACGGACAACAAACTGGCTGGCCTCACCGCCGGAGCCGACGACTACATCCAGAAGCCGAAAAGCCCCGACGAAATCCGCGAGCTTTTTGCCCGGATCAAGGCCCGGTTCCGGATCGCGGATCTCTCCGCTGAACTCACAGAACGGAATCGTCTGCTGGAATCCGCTCATAAAAAGCTGACCTTTGAGCTCGATCTGGCTCGTAAAGTTCAGGCCGCCCTGATGCCCAAGCCGCCCAAACCTCGTGGCGTGCTTAAGATGTCCGTCCGTTACAAGCCAGCAAATCAACTCGGTGGAGACGTTTACGACTTCTACCGCTTGGACAAGGAACGGCTCGGAATCCTCGTTGCCGACATTTCTGGCCACGGCGTGAACTCAGCCATGCTCTCAGGTATGGTCAAGAGCCTGGCATCATCGCTTTCAGCTGCCGTTCTCGAGCCTGGCGAACTCATGGCCGGTCTCGATGTCCAACTCGAAAACTACTTTCCTGATGGATACTTCTGTACTGGCCTCTACCTGATCGCTGACGAAACCACCGGTCTGCTTCGATACGCCGGAGTGGGTCACCCTCCAGCTGTTATCGTGGGCCCTGAAGGAATCAGAACACTTGATTCCAACCCCGGCCTTCTTGGCGTGGGCATGGTCGATGGCACTTCAGGTGGCGTGGACCGGCTTCAGCCTGGCGAATCGCTCCTGATTTACACCGACGGTTTGCCCGATGCTGCCACTCCAGCCGAAGAAATGTTCGGCCAGGCGCGTATCGAGCAACTCATGAGCGAGAATAAAGATAAGACGCCTGACGAGATTCTCTCAGCCATCGAGAAAGTGGTCGCAGACCACGTTCACCCAGGCTCGGCCGCTGACGATATCAACTTGGTTCTGATCCAGTATCCTCCAGAGCCTTAAGAATTCCGAGTCTGTTTCTGGACTTGGCTGATTCATCATATATGTTACCAACAGACGATTTCCAAGATTTGCCTGTTGGTAATTTTTTGTTATCTGGAGCGGTCAGTATCCGAGGCGGATCGTATTTCCAAGTGATCGTCTGAAACTCACGGCGACTCCTTCCATGAACAAGCAATCTCTCACGATATCCGGCCCAATGACGATCTACGAAGTGGGTGACTGGCGCGAGCTTTTCCTCCACTCATTGAAATCAGGTTCGTCACTCGACGTCGACCTTCACACTTCAGGCCCTTGGGACACAGCTGGACTGCAACTTTTGATCTCCCTTGTAAATACAGGCCATCAAAGAGATTGCGAAGTCAGGTTCCAACTCGTACCCAAAGTATGCCGTGATTTGGCCAGACGAGCCGGCCTGAGCGAGTGGCTTAAAAAACTGTCCAACTCGGAACTTTGATCACGGTCATATCAAAGTCTTCCGATGATCATCTTCATAGCACTCTCCGTGGTCAATTTCATGGTTGAAGGGGCGACTTGATGGCAACTGTGATCCTGCATGTCGACGACAGCCCTTCGATTCGTCACTGGATCACCACGGTTCTGACCGTCAAAGGTGGGGTCACGGTTCTTTCCGCTGAGGACGGTGTTGAGGCCTTGAATATTCTCTCCACGACTTCTGTTGATCTTTTGTTAAGTGACCTGGAAATGCCCCGGGTGGATGGACTCGAACTGGCAAAAGCTGTTCGCAACATGCCCCAGCATAAATACTTGCCCATCTTAATCTTATCGACTCGTAAACCTGAAAGTTTTCCGATCAAACGCCGCGAAGCTGTCACTGGCTGGATCACAAAACCAGTCGATGCCGACTTGCTTACCAGGTGGGTGAATCGATTGTTGCCAGGTTAATGCCTCCTCTAGTGGAACGGGACGACCTAAGATTTCTAAAATACGGAACTAATGCTTGGCCTGTTCCCAAGTCAACTGAATCGGTGTCACGGCCGACAACTCCAATTGCTGATCAAGCCTTGTTTCGTAATTTTACTGTAAGTGCTTTGATTCAAGGATTTTATCGAAAAACTAGATCTGGCTTTCGGCAATCATTGCTTGTCTGGCTCATCCATTCAGGACCGATCCAGAATCAGTTCCCAGTTCTGACAATGATGTCTTTTTTTTACAGGTGATCGACAAAACGTTCGAAA
The DNA here is from genome assembly GCA_945874095.1 of Candidatus Kuenenia stuttgartensis. Classification (GTDB taxonomy): domain Bacteria; phylum Planctomycetota; class Planctomycetia; order Isosphaerales; family Isosphaeraceae; genus QWQI01. Next base: position 9,315 of record CAMCFM010000011.1, on the reverse strand, counting down.
AAGGCGACAATTCAGGCAAGGTGTGACGAATGTGACGCCCGCGTAATTCGCGCCCAATAAGTCCTTTGCATTGGTCGTGAAGTCTCAACCCCCTAAATACGAATAAAGATGATGAACCACCGTGCATTTTTGATGAGGAGTCCCCGGACTCGCATCAATCCGCGATGTCGGTCTGATAAAAGCCTGAATGAAATCATGAAGGCAGGTTGAAAGGGACGCTAACTGCGTGGACGATCGATTCCTGGAAATGTTTTTTGAAGAGGCTCGTGAGCTTCTGATGGTCCTCGAAGAGGGCCTGATGGAGATGGAGAGTCGCCAGGATGATCGCGCTTTTCTCGATAAAGTTTTTCGCTCTGCTCACTCCATCAAAGGTGCGGCAGGAATGGTCGGCCTTTCGAATGTGGCCGGCCTGACTGATAAAATTGAGACAGTACTCGACAAAATCCGCTCGAAGATCGTTCCAGTCGATTCGGATATCATCAGTACCCTGCTCGAAGCACGCGACCTATTAAATGTTCAGGTCGATTCTGCTGCCAATGGCGAATTCACGGAAGCTCCTGATTCTTTGATCGCAAGGCTTGAGGAATTTACCAAACCTCCATCCCAGCGTGTTCAAATGGTAGGCAGCCAATTGAAATTGGAGCCAACCAAAGCGTCTGCCGATGCGGATCCAGCGGTCAGCCCTGAACAAGGGCCCAAGAAGCCGAAACGCAAGCGTCGTGAGAAATCCAAAACGGTTGCTGGTGCAGCACTTGCAAGCGAGTCATCAGAAGTTTTGAATTCCGATGGGGCCGCTCCTCCTCAGATAGATTCTGAGATTGACGCCGTACCTGATCGCCCAAAAGGTTACCGCATTCGGTTCGCACCTGGCAGAGACGTGCTCAAGAGGGGCATGAATCCGCTCGGTGTGCTTGATGAACTTCTCGAACTGGGTGAGGCCTTCCTTCGGGTTGATCCTTCACATGTTCCGACGCTCGATGCGATCGACCCTCAGCTGAATTATCTGGCCTGGGAAATCGAGCTTCGGACCAACGAGCCGATCGAACGCATCCATGACGTCTTTTTATTTGTCGGTGACGACTGCCGTATTGAAATCACTCCGCTGGCAGACATTGAACAAAGTGAATACGATGCGGCAAGTGTTCTGAATCGCACCCTTAAAGTCGAGCCGGAGCCCGGTACATCAGTCCTTTCTGGGCCCACCTCCGTTGAGAATCTAGTCGATTCGAAACCCAATTTGGAATCTGGCACGGTTCCACCTGCCGCACCTCTGCCAGAGCCAGCCACTCGAACCACAAGCTCGATCAATGCCTCGCTCGATCAATCCAGAGCAAGTTCTACACGCTCTGAAGCCATCGACAGTGCAGGCTCGCTGCCCGGCGGTCTGCTCCCAGCCGGTGCAGACGCATTATCCAAAGTCAACCGATCCGCCTCGTCTCGTGCTGCCTGGACCGGTGCAGCCGGCGCTGTGACCAAAAATACTTCGACACCTCGGATTCGGGTCGATGCCGCCCAGCTTGACGACCTCGTCGGCCTGGCTGGCGAACTGGCCGTTCTGGCTGATAACTTGCAAGGCATCCGCGAAATCAGCGGTGCCGAGTCATATCGCCTTGCCCTGGAAAGCCTTGAGCGCGTGACCCGTCAGGTGCGTGACCAATCGCTTGAACTTCGAATGGTTCCTGTAGAAGAGCTTTTCAGCCGATTCCCCCGACTGATTCGCGACCTGGCCGATAAGTCTGGCAAAGAGATTCAGCTTCGGATTGACGGTCAGGAAACCAGGCTCGACCGAACCATCGTCGAGCGGCTGGCTGAGCCAATGATCCACTTGATCCGGAACTCGGTGGATCACGGCCTGGAAACTCCAGAAGAGCGCGAAAAAGCTGGTAAGCCGCGTCAGGGCCGAATCGTCCTGTGGGCGGGTCATGAAGGCGATCGGGTGGCCCTCAAAATTGAAGACGATGGCTGTGGCCTGAATCGCGAGCGAATCGTCGAAAAAGGGATCGCCAAAGGCTTGGTTCCTCCAAATACCAGCGCCGATGACCCCCGTGTGGTGGGTCTGATTTTTGAACCAGGGTTTTCCACAAGAGACACGGTCAATGAACTTTCTGGCCGGGGTGTAGGGCTGGACGTGGTTCGAGACGCTGTTCGTGCGCTTCGGGGCAGTGTCTCAGTTCAGTCAGAACCGGGCCGAGGGACTTGCTTTACATTCAGGCTCCCATTAACTTTAGCGTTGATCGACGGCCTGCTTGTCGAGGTGGCTCACGAAAAATACGTAGTGCCCCTCTCGCAGGTCGAAGAATGTGTCGCATTGGGTGGGACCAGGCCAGCACTCTCCAGCGGTCGCATGTGTGTGTCCGTAAGAGACGAGTTGGTCCCTTTGGTCAACCTTCGCAAATTGTTTGAGGCGAAGTCTCCGAACCCGAGACGTCAGGAAATCCTCCTGACCCGTCACGGTGGTCAGCGCGTTGGAGTCTCTGTGGACAAGCTCTTAGGGCGTGTTCAGGCAGTGATCCAATCGCTCGGCGAGGGGCTTGGCCATTTGGGCCGTTTCTCCGGAGCAACCATTCTGGGCGACGGCGCTGTCTCATTGATACTTGACCTGACGGCCATCGTGGCCGAAAGTCGTGCAGCAGAGATCCGAGCTGATTTGGCGCGGGCAATGTCCAAGCCCGAGGTGATTTCATGAGCATGAAACTGCGTTCAAAAATCTCGGCTGCACTGGTCGCCTTCGGGATCATCCCGTCGGTCATCGTTGCTGCTGTCACGTTCTACACAGCTTGGACTCTGAAGCGGAATCAGGCCTTCCTGATCACCGAAACAGCCAGAGCCGGCGCTCATTCCATCGAGCGCCAGATGCGTCAAACCGCAGTTGGCGTAAAGCCTTCAGCAGGGCCCAGTAAACCCGATTCGCCACCCGCCGGAACTGGTCCAGCCAACTCCGCCGGTAACCAGATTGCATCGGCCTACGCCGAGGTCTCCCAGCAACTGGGCGACTATGGCATCAAGCGACCTCAAGTCATGCTTGTCGAAGGCAATGCGAATGCCTCAGGCGCCACTTGGAATGTCGTTGCCCGCCAAGGCGAAAACTTGACCGACGCCACGGCCAACCAAGTCGAATTTCGTGAGCTCTTCAAAGACGCATTCAAGAATGCGACCGTTCAGAGAGCCCAGGAAATCACTGAGGAAAATGACAAGATCCTTGTCGGATTCTGGCCAGTGGAAGCGGACGATGAACTCGGCGCGGCGAACAAGCGTCTCGTGATTGTTGCCGTTCGCCTGAGCGAGGCCTATTCGACAATCTACTGGATTCAAAGTGTCACCATGCTGGTTTTGATGCTTTGTCTGGTCCTGACAGTAGGGCTTGGCCTCTGGCTCGGTCGTCAGTTCGTGAGTCCCTTGCGCAGCATTATGTCTGTCACCAAACAGCTTCAGGATGGCGATCTGAACGTCCATATTGATGTCGACAGCCATGACGAACTAGGCCTGCTCGCTGATCAGCTCAACAGTGTGATCCACAAACTTGGTCAGGTGGTGGGCGAAATCCGTCAGGCCACTGGTTCGGTCTCCACCGCCAGTAACGAACTGAACAGCTCGGCCCAGCAGCTTTCTCAAGGTGCCACGGAACAGGCTGGTACGCTTCAGGAAATCGCTTCAAGCCTTCACTCTGTAAACAATTCGGTAGAACGTAACGCCCATCACGCCCAGCAGACGGCAAAAACAGCCAATCAGGCCAGCAGTCAGGCGGAACGTGGTGGATCAGCGGTGCTTGAGACGGTCGAAGCCATGCGGCAGATCGCCAAGAAAATTACGGTGGTCGAAGAAATTGCCTATCAAACCAACCTGCTCGCTCTGAACGCCGCCATTGAAGCCGCTCGGGCAGGTGCCCACGGCAAGGGCTTTGCCGTGGTGGCGGGTGAGGTCAGGAAACTGGCAGAATCGAGTCAGTCAGCTGCCCAGCAGATTGGTGAATTGGCTTCGAGGTCCGTCAAGGTGGCCGAAAATGCTGGCCAGCTTCTGGAACGAATCGTTCCCATGATTCGCGAAACCTCCGGACTGGTTCAAGAAATCGCTGCCGCAAGTCAGGAACAGCGTAACGCTATTCAAGAGATCAATCTGGGTGTCAGTCAGCTTGACGAAGTGGTCCAGCAGAATGCGGCTGCAAGTCATCAACTGGCCGCCACTTCAGGCGATCTGGCAGGGCAGGCCTCGACCCTCCAGAGACTCGTCAGCTTCTTCCGGCTTGAAGGCGGATTCGACTCCATGTCGCTCCCCTCACCAAGCTTCTCGGCGGCCTCGCATCGGTCTCAGTTCAGGCCATCGCACTCACGCCGGCCCAACTCTTCGTTCAAGCGGGCTTCAAACGCATCGTCCGCTGCATCCAGCAGTTCAGCCGATTCTGACTGGTCATCGCCCAAGCCGGGCAACTCGTCAGGAAACGCTTCGAGTGGGGGTCCCAACACGGGCGGAATCGTGGTAAACCTTGATGACGACAGCGACTTTGAACGCTTCTGATTCTCGATTCGCGAGCAGGCTCCTCAGGCAGATCATCACACCGCAGGAGGTGGGACATGTTAGAGAACAATCCAGTCTCCATGAGCCCACGACCTTTTGGCTCCAATTTTGCTCCCGAAATCCATACCGAAGTCGAACGATCACAATCCTATGTGATCTTTCAACTCGGTGGCGAACATTACGCTCTGGAAGTCCTGAGAGTACAAGAAGTTCTCGATATGGGAGCACTCACACATGTCCCAGGGTCACCGAGCAGTTTGCGTGGCGTATTAAATTTAAGAGGTCACGTTGTACCAGTTTGGGACCTGAGAATTCCGTTCGGTCTCCCAGTAGACTCTAGTATCGCACGTGCTCCATGCGTTTTAATGGTAGAGTCCAATTTCGGAGAACAGGTGCGAGTGACCGGCTTGCTAGTAGACCGTGTCTCCGACGTTCTGGAATTTCCCAACGAATCCATACAGCCCTCGCCCCCCATGGGTCTTGGCAAGGCTGCTTCGTATGTTCGGGGGTTAATTCGCTGGGAAGAGAGTTTCCTGCTCGTGCTCGATGTCGATCGTGTGTTTATCTCGCTCATGAATATGGCCCACCCTGGCGGGGGATTCTGAAGTGTCACAAAATGACTCCAGATCCAACCCACCTTCAGGCAGCGGTCTACCACAACCAGTCGCTGGGTCCGAACCGGAACCATGGTCTGTTGAAGATTTTGCGCCGATTATCTCGTTCCTTAGGCAGAAGATTGGGATCACCCTCGAATCGCACCGGATGGGATTGCTACAGGCTCGCCTGCGTGCACGCCTGCAAGCGCGTGGCTTCACCAGCTTTACCAGGTTCGTGGAACGGGTCCTGAAGGTCGACCCCACCGGCCCCGGGATGCAACTGTTGGTCGACCTGAGTACGGTAAATCACACATCCTTTTTTCGCGAACCAGCCCACTTCACATTCCTGGCAGAACAGCTCGGTCAAGCCATACGAGAGGCTTCCGGATCCCCGATCCGAATCTGGTCGGCTGGCTGCTCGTCAGGTCAGGAACCTTACAGCCTTGGGATGATCCTGAACGACTCCATTCCCAACCTGTCGCCCCAAAAAGTTGAACTCTGGGCGTCCGACCTCTCTCTGGAAGTGGTTAAAAACGCCGCCAGGGCAATCTATAACACCCGCGACGTTGCCGGCGTTCCGCCCGACATGCTCAAGCGTTATTTCATGCGTGGGACAGGGCCCAAAGAAGGCACGTTTCGCGTGATCCCCGAAGTGCGTGACCTGGTGAAATTCCGCCACCTCGACCTCCGCGCTGCCTCATGGCCGCTGCCTGGCGATTTTCACGCCATCCTTTGTCGAAATGTCTCGATCTACTTCGCCGACGAAGAGCGCATCACATTACTGGAACGTCTCGCAGGTTCACTGCGTACCGGTGGCTGGCTGATCATGGGCAATGGTGAAATTCTGCCAACAGTTCCTGTGGGTCTGCGCAAAATTCTGCCATCGATCTATCGTAAGGAAGGGTGACCGCCATGATCGGCAAGAGTGCCGCCGGGCCGGCCGTCTCTCGCCCTGGTCCGGCAACCATGGACGTTCTGATTGTTGACGATAGCGCCGTTGTGCGCCAAACGCTCAAAGCCATCGTCGAATCCGACCCCCGATTCAAAGTGACCACCGCCGGCGACCCCTACGAAGCCGTCGAGGTGCTCAAAAAGCTCGTTCCAGCCGTCATGCTGCTCGACGTCGAAATGCCGCGCATGGACGGCCTGACCTTCCTCCGAAAACTCATGCGTCAGCATCCCATGCCGGTCGTCATGTGTACATCAATCGCCGACAGAGCCCTTTCCGCTCTTGAAATCGGCGCCATGGAAGTCATCGCCAAGCCTGACTGGCGCGACCCCTCGAAAATGTCGAGCTGGTCTGCCAATCTGCTCGAAAGTGTGCGTAACGCTGCCAAAGCCGGCCAACTTCGACAGACTCGTAAAGACGAGCCACAAACGACCGTCAAGCCCGACGGCCGCCTCTCAGCCGATATCATCCTGCCCAAACAGCCATACGCCAACCGGGGCGTGACCACCGAAAAGGTGATCGCCATCGGTGTCTCCACCGGCGGAGTTCAGGCCCTTCATCAACTTCTGGCTGGTTTTCCCCTCGAAACACCCGGCCTTGTGATCGTCCAGCACATGCCTGCCGACTTCACGCCCGCTTTTGCTGCCAGACTGAACAACGACCCGAAAATTCGCATGGAAGTGCACGTCTGCCGCCACCTCGAACAAGTTCGGCCTGGCCAGATTCTGATCGTTCCCGGAGACATCCACAGCGTAGTGCGCCGCTCCGGACCCGGCTTCCGAGTCGATTTGGTCGACGGTCAGCCCGTGAATCGCCATAAACCGAGTGTAGACGTTCTCTTCCGCTCAGTGGCCCAGGCCGCCGGCCCGCACGGTGCCGCCGCCATTCTTACCGGAATGGGCGACGATGGTGCCGAGGGACTTCTGGAAATCCGCCAGGCAGGTGGCCTGACCATCGCTCAGGACGAAGCCACGTCCACCGTTTTTGGAATGCCCCGAGAGGCCATCAAACGAGGCGCCGCCAAGCTCGTTCTGCCTCTGGACCGAATCTCCTCCGCCCTGCATCCCAACGGCGGTCAATGGGCGGATTAAACGAAAACAAAAAAATCCGGAATCATTCTCTTTTCAAGAATGAGATTCCGGACTGATTTGAATTCGCATTTCATTTCACTGTAAACGCGGGTAACACCAATATAAATGGCTTTTGCTGATGATTAGGCTTGGGAAAATCAAATCCTTCAGGCAATGAATCTGACATCGGCTGAAACGGATCATCTGCCTTCAAAATCGCCTTACCCTCTTTCAATTCGTATCCGAACGATTTCAAGGTGAATGGATTTTTCGGTACCTCTGCAAACCATGACGGAGAAAGCTCCTTCAGGGTTTTGGGATATTCTCCATGTTCGAGCCGATGGCCGCGTAATGCAATGGCCAGTTTGACCATCTCCAGAACAGCAACCTGCTGGATCTCAATTCGCCGATACTGACGAAACAGACTCCCGTATTGCAATTGAATATCTTCGTCCATGAAACGACTTGTGATCAGGTAGTCATGAGTATTCGATTCCGGAGTTGGTGAATTCTGTAATGGTGTGATCCAATCCGAAACATAGAATCGTCGATTTCGGTCTGCCCCCGAATATTTCTGTGGGTTTTCCCGAACAAGTTTACTCCACTCCATCTCAAACAAGGTGGGATAATCAGCCTGAGCCGTTTTCAACAACCCAGCTGCATAGAGATCATATATCGCCTTTCGACGCTTCCTCTCAGCTTTGGTGCCATTGGCACTGGTCCAAATCTCGATAGAAAGTCGGCCTGAATCGCTATCTAAAGGATTATCCTTCGTTCCTTGAAGCATGTAACCCTCCCAGAATGCTTTTGGATTCTGAACAAAATTCAGATTATCCAGATAGTTGCATTTGAAATGCTCCTCGGATGTCGCCCGCTTTTTCATATGCTCATCCAATAAAGTAAGTAGCTTTTTCAAAGCCGGAATATCACTCTTGGATGTCTGGCCTGAGAGCCAGTAATTAAAGCCGATTAATATATTCGTTTCCAGGCTATTTCCCCATGAGAGATTTCTTGAAGTGGCACGGTGGTTCATCTGTCGCGACAATTGCAATGCTTGCCGGAACCGATGCACCGACTTTTCCAGATCTCCCTTGACTTCAAGTCGAAGCGCATCATAGATCAGCATATCCCCTGCATAACTGAGCGATTGGCGTTTCATACTTGGTTCATAGCTAATCTGGGTTAAATCCTCAAATGCAACGACCTCCGTATCGGCGATCGAATCAAGCTTTGTCAGCCATTTTTCAGTAACCACCTTCTCCATTCGCTCATTAAATTGAGGTGACTTCAGATATAAGTCAATCGCCTCATGATGGGTAAGTGATGGATAATTTGTTTGCGATCCAAGAACATCGACTTCACGGGCAATTTCCGTCAGTCGATCTGCCGTCTGCGAAGCCTTGGTTGTATTGGTCTCATTCAGAAACGCCTGTGTGTCAAACAGTGGAGGGACTGCTGGAACGCTTGAAACCCGATATCGCTCGACAAAGCCCCAGTAACAAGCCGTGAAGACCAGAGGCAAGCATAAGCCCGCCACAACCAGCTTCGACTTCAACTGAGCCGTGACCCATGGCCAGACCAGCAGTCGGGCCGCAAGGCCAAAGACCAGCGGAATGGCCGCCCATTGCCAGACCCTCAACCCACCTGAACCGATCATCGGTAGCCAGCACACGAGGATCATAAGTGATGTGAGAACCGCACCACTCCAGGCAATGATTTTTTTGCGTGTGACAAGCCCAAATACAAGTCCGACTCCAAAGCCTGTGATTGGGCCAATGGCTATGAGTGTCAGCAATGGTGTGACCATTGCAATAAAACCCGCCATTTGCAATTCTATGGGCAGAACTCGACTTGTCGTTATAGGCCCATATAAATAAATCGCCATGGCTTTCAGAACCAGTGCAATCAAGCATCCAGCCAGTAGCAAAGCAAGCCGACTGACGACTTTGGCCGACCACAATACGCCAATCGGCAGTCTCTGATCGGCCCAGAGTTTAAATACGCCTTGATTCTGCTCTTGATCGGTAGCCGAGGTGCCTGCAAAAACGCCCATCAGCAAGCCTGTGAAAAGCCATAACAAATTCGGCTCCACGTGTATCAAAGCCGTATTGAGGATCATACAAATCCCAAACGGAATCAAAAGATTTTGGGAATCCCTCCAGGCCAGTTGCAACCCGGTTCGAAAACT